>JAHEDO010000306.1 GCA_024641185.1 Burkholderiaceae bacterium
GGAGGAAGACTTCGCGTTCGCCGGCGGCGTCAAGGGCTTCGTCGAGTACATCAACCGCACGAAGAGCTCGATGCACCCGACCGTGTTCCACGCCACGGGCAGCAAGGACACCGACGCCGGGCTCGCGATCGGCGTGGACGTCGCGATGCAGTGGAACGACGGCTACAACGAGCAGGTGCTCTGCTTCACCAACAACATTCCGCAGCGTGACGGCGGCACCCACCTCACCGGACTTCGGCAGGCGATGACGCGGGTGATCAACCGCTACATCGAGGAGCACGAGTTCGCCAAGAAGGCCAAGGTCGAGACTACCGGTGACGACATGCGCGAGGGCCTGACCTGCGTGCTGAGCGTGAAGGTTCCCGAACCCAAGTTCAGTTCGCAGACCAAGGACAAGCTGGTGTCCTCGGAGGTGCGTGGCCCGGTCGAGGACCTGGTGGCCAAGGCGCTCGAGGAGTTCCTGCTCGAAAAGCCGAACGACGCGAAGATCATCTGCGGCAAGATCGTCGACGCGGCGCGCGCGCGCGACGCCGCGCGCAAGGCGCGCGAGATGACTCGGCGCAAGGGCCTGCTCGACGGTGTGGGCCTGCCCGGCAAGCTCGCCGACTGCCAGGAGAAAGACCCGGCGCTGTGCGAAATCTTCATCGTCGAGGGTGACTCGGCCGGCGGCTCGGCCAAGCAGGGGCGCGACCGCAAGTTCCAGGCGGTGCTGCCGCTGCGCGGCAAGGTGCTCAACGTCGAGAAGGCGCGCTTCGACAAACTGATCTCGTCCGAGCAGATCGCCACGCTGATCACCGCGCTGGGCACCGGCATCGGGCCCGAGCTCGATGCCTCGAAGGTGCGCTACCACCGCATCATCATCATGACCGACGCCGACGTCGACGGCAGCCACATCCGCACGCTGCTGCTGACGCTGTTCTACCGGCAGATGCCCGAGCTGATCGAGCGCGGCTACGTCTACATCGCGCAGCCGCCGCTCTACAAGGTCAAGCACGGCAAGGACGAGCGCTACCTGAAGGACGACCACGAACTGAACCAGTACATGCTCCGGCTTGCGCTGGAAGGTGCGTTGCTGCTGCCCTCGGCGGGCGCGGAACCGATCGCCGGCGACGCGCTCGGCGAACTCGCGCGCCGCTACCTGGTCGCCGAAGCGGTGGTCGACCGGCTGTCGCGCATCATCGACGCCGACGCGCTGCGTGCGGTGCTCGAAGGCTGCGAGCTCGACCTGTCGAGCGAAGCGGCTGCGGCGGCCTCGGGGCGCGAACTCGGCGCGGCGATGTCGCGGCTGGTCCGGGCCACGCAGCAGGACGTCACGCCGCTGGTGCGCACCCGCTTCGACGAGAAGGAAGAGGAGTGGATGCTCGTCATCGAGCGCAAGCACCACGGCAACGTGAAGACGACCGTGATCGACCCCGACTTTCTGCTGTCTGCGGACTATGCCGCGCTCGTCGAGTGCTCGCGCACCGTCGCGGGGCTGGTGAGCGCGGGCGGCGAGATCCGGCGCGGCGACGGTGAACGGCAACGCAGCCAGTCGGTGGCCGACTTCCGCGGCGCGATCCGCTGGCTGCTCTCCGAGGCCGAACGCGGCGTGCAGCGCCAGCGCTACAAGGGGCTGGGCGAGATGAACGCGTCCCAGCTCTGGGAGACGACGGTGGATCCGACCGCGCGCACGCTGCTCAAGGTGCAGATCGACGACGCGATCGCGGCCGACCAGATCTTCACCACGCTGATGGGTGATGACGTGGAGCCGCGGCGCGCGTTCATCGAGCAGAACGCGCTGGTGGCGAGGAACATCGACGCCTGAGCGGAATCAGTAGTGCGGTGGTCGCTCGTCGCCCGGATTCGGCGGCGGGCCGTCCGCGGGCGATGTTTGTTGCTGCCGGAGCCGGGCGATCTCCCGGACCATCGTCTCGATGGTCTCCTGCTGCCGCGCGACCAGCGCGTTCAGCGTGTCGAGCAGGTCCTCGGCGAGGCTCGCCTTGATCTCCAACTCGGTGAGGCGTCTTTCGACGTCGTTCGTGTATTCCATGCGGGCGCCCCGAAATCGTTGATCGCGCGACCGTCGACGTTATCACTACGGCGGTGGTGACCGCGCCGCACACCACTTCGAGCGGCGCGTATCATCAGGAAGGAATCCCGAAGCACAGAAAAACGAACGGCCAGCCGATGCTCACGCCGACGCAAGTGCTGTCGCTGTGCGCGGCTGGCGCGGTGATCGCCGTTGCGCTGCTGGGCTGGGGGATTCGCTCGCTCGTCGGGCTGAATGCACGGGGCGAGGTGGCAGTGCTGCCGGTGCTGGCCGAGCAGGCAGTCTTCCTCACCGAACCGGGCGACGTGTTGCTCGCGCTGCGCACGCAGCAGGCGCGGACCGGATTCGGTGGCGTGTCTTTCGCGATGCGCTCGGCCGGCGGGACGGTGGCGGTGCAGGGCCGGCCGATCCTGATGCGCGCGAGGTGGATCGACCTGTCCGGGAATGTGAAGCTGTCGGTACACCGCTTCTCGGTGAGTCAGCCTGGAGAGTACCTGCTTGCCTCAAACGGCCTGCACGCCGGTGTCGACTACTCCGGAGCGCGGCTGGTGCTGGAGCGGCCGATGGGCATGGCGCTGCCGCTGCACCTGCTGTGGGTGCTGGGCGCGGCGACCGGACTGATCGTGGCGGTCGTGTTCGCGATGATCGCGCTGGTCGGGGATGCGTCAGGAGGCTGAGGCGCGATCGAACCGGGTCGGCAACGCGGGGTATGCTGCACAGGTTTTCCGGAAACAGGGTCTGAGCGGAGGGAGCCGATGAAAGGGGTCGTAGTCACGGGGGGAAGCGGCAAGGCGGGGCGCGCCGCGGTGCGCGAGCTGATCGACCACGGATACCGCGTGGTCAACGTCGACCTGTTGCCGCCCCCGGAACCGCTGTGTCACTTCCTGAAGGCCGACCTGAACGACATGGGGCAGGCCGTCGACGCGCTGCGCCGCGCCGCCGGCACCGTGGAGCGGCGGCGTCCGTTCGAGGTGGCCGACGCGGTCGTTCACCTCGCCGGCATCCCGGCCCCGGGACTCGCGCCCGACGTGACGACCTTCCAGAACAACCTGATGACGACCTACAACGTGTTCAGCGCCGCGATGCTGCTGGGCGTGAGACAGGTGGTGTGGGCCTCGAGCGAGACGCTGTTCGGCCTGCCGTTCACGCGCGAGACGCCGGCCTTCGCGCCGATCACCGAGGAGCATCCGATGCTGCCC
>JAHEDO010000307.1 GCA_024641185.1 Burkholderiaceae bacterium
GCGCGCGAGCGCTGGAGGCCAGGGCCGCGGTCCGCCGGCCGACGCGCGTCCATCGGCCGGCCGCCGCATCGTCCGCGCACAGCCCGGACGCGTCGCGGACCTGCACCTGCGACGGCTCGAAGGCCTGGACCAGTGTCAGCGCACTGCCCTTGAAATCGAGGGACTCTCCGCCGGAGAGCACCACGTCGCCCGCATCGCCGTCGCGGGTGACCCAGACCGACCCGCTGGCACAGACGAGCGTCGCGCACGCGCCCGCCGGCAGGCGCAACAGCTCGCCGGTCGCGAGCATCAGGCGGGGGGATGAGGATTCGAACACCATGTCTTGCTCCTTTGCTGCCGCAGGCCCGTTCTGCATTCCTGGATGGAATCCGTTACGATTGAAGGATCTGCGCATGAAGGCAATTCTTCACCCTAAGAGACAACCCTTCAAGCGATCTTTTGGAACGCTTCACATTCTCTGTACGCATGCAAACATCGGTGTCGAAACTGCCTCCCCTGGACCTGCTGCTGACCTTCGAGGCCGCCGCCAGGCAGCTGAGCTTCACGCGCGCGGCCGAGGAGCGCTTCGTGACGCAGTCGGCGGTGAGCCGCCAGATCCGGGCACTCGAAGAGGATCTGGGCGTCGTGCTGTTCCTGCGCAAGCACCGGGCGCTGGCGCTCACCGACGAGGGCCGCACGCTGCAGGCGAGCTGCCGCGACGCGTTCGAGCGGCTCAGGGAGACGGTCGAACGGCTGCGCGCCCCCAACGCGCGCCAGGTGCTCACGCTGACCACCACGCCGGGCCTGGCGGCGCTGTGGCTGATCCCGCGGCTCGCCGGTTTCACCAGCGGCCATCCCGGCATCGACGTGAGGATCGACGCGAGCTTCGAGCGACGCGAGTTCGAGCGCGACGGCATCGACATCGCGATCCGCTACGGCCGCGTCGGCGCGTCCCCGGGCGTCAAGCTGTTCGACGAGGAAGTGCTGCCCGTCTGCGCGCCCGCCCTGATCGCGTCCGCCGACACGCCGCTGCGCGAACCCCGCGACCTCGCGCGGCATACGCTGCTGCGGTTGGACGCATCCGCCACCGGCCCGCTGCTCGAGTGGCCGCCGTGGTTCGCGGCGATGGGCCTTCCCGACCTTCAGCCGCGCTCGATGCTGACCTTCAGCAACTATGACAGCGTGATCAGTGCGGCGATCCACGGACAGGGGGTTGCCCTGGGGCGCCGCCCGCTGGTCGACGCGATGCTGGCAGACGGGCGACTCGTCGCGCCGCTGCAGGGGACGATGGCTTCGGCGCGCGCCTATTTCATCGAGACGAGCCCGACCAGCGGAAGTCGCGAACAGGTGAAGGCGCTGGCGCGATGGCTTCGCGACGAGGCTCGCGCGTCGCATCCGTCGCGCAGACCGCCCGCGGCGCAACGCGGGTGAGGTGCGTGGAGCCCGATCCCGCTTAGACTAACGGACTGAACCCGAGGTCGCAGGGCCGCGACTCCCGCGCGTGGGCGCCGGAGGGATCCGCGGGCCCACGGCCTCGACAGTCTCTGCAACCGGATCCGATGACCCGCTACGACGTCTTCAACGGCGATGCCGACGGCCTGTGTGCGCTGCACCAGCTGCGCCTGAGCGATCCGGCAGACACCCGACTGGTCACCGGAACCAAGCGCGAGAACGCACTGCTCGATCGGGTGCCCGCGGTGGCGGGCGACGCAGTCACCGTGCTCGATCTCGCACTGCCCGGCAATCGCGACGCCCTGATTGCACTGCTCGGCCGAGGCGTGCGGGTGCGCTACGTCGACCATCACGAGCCCGGAGAAGTTCCTCGCCACGCGCTGCTGGACGCGCTGATCGACACCGACCCGGAGGTGTGCACCAGCGTGCTGATCGACCGCACGCTCGATGGGGCGCAGCGCGCGTGGGCGATCGTCGGGGCGTTCGGCGACAATCTGGCCGCCACGGCCCACCGGCTCGCCGACACGATGCAGCTCGCCGACGCGCAGCGCGACCGCTGGCGGGCGCTCGGCGAGTGCCTGAACTACAACGCCTACGGCCTGAGCGAGGACGACCTGATCTACCGGCCGGCGCAGCTGTATCGGGCGCTCGCACCGTATGCGGATCCGGAGCGCTTCATCGCGGACGAGCCGCACTTCACGCGGCTCTCGCAGGCGCGCGCGTCGGACCTCGAGCATGCGCGCACGCTTGCCCCCACCGTGCACGGCCCGGGTGCGAGCGTGTATCTGCTGCCCGACGAAGGGTGGTCGCGGCGGGTGTTCGGAACCCTGGCCAACGACCTGGTGAGCCAGGACCCGCGTCGCGCGCACGCGGTCGTCGTGCCGCGGTCCGGCGACCGGTACATTCTCAGCCTGCGGGTACCGGCCGGCGCCCCGGCAAGCGCGCACAGTCTGTGCGCGCCGTATGGCGGTGGCGGGCGCGCGCGCGCCGCCGGCATCGACCACCTGTCGCGCGCGCAGCTCGCAAGCTTCGAGCAGGCTCTTGCGCGCACCTTCGCCGCGAGCCCGGATGAACGAGAACAATGAGAGCGAACCGATGACGAGCGGCACGCGTCGCCCCGAACGCACGATCACCGTCGAGACCCAGGCGCTCGGCTCGGTGCAGGTGCGCCGCATATCGCTGGGAGGGATGGCGCGCATCGCCGAGCGGATGCGCGCCGAAGGCCATCACGACGAAACGGCGCTCGGCGAGGCGCTGGTCGCCGAGGTGGTCGTCGCCGGACTGCCGGACGACGCGGCGACCGGCCCCGGTGAAGACCTCGGCACACGACTCGCGCGACTCTCCGACGAGGACCGGCGCTCGATCGCCGCGGCGGTCCTGACGCTGGAGGGGGTGAAAGGCGCCGGCGACGGCGTGCTGGAGGATCCGAGGGCGACGCTCGCGCGCCGCTACAGCCACGTGCTGGAGACGCGGCGCCACCAGGACCAGCAGGAGCGCATGGCGGAGACCGGCGAGGACGCGCAAGGCGGTGCGGCGAGTCCGCCCGACGCGGTGGCCGGCGCCGCCCAGATCCCGCTGTTCGCGGGCCTGCTGCCGCCGAGCCCGGTCCCCCCGGCGTCGGCGCAGGCCGCGGGCGAACCGGCGCGGCCGGCATCGCGAGTGCCGGCGTCATGGGAACGCGAGCGGGCGACGCTGCAGGCCGACGTCGCGGACCTGGAGGCGCTGCTTTCGCAGCAGGCACAACAGCGCGAAGCGCTCGAGGCGGATGTCGCCAGTGCCGACGACAAGACACTCGCC
>JAHEDO010000092.1 GCA_024641185.1 Burkholderiaceae bacterium
TCGCCCGCGTGCGCACCGGCCCGGCGAGCGCCGATCGCTCTAGGAAGGCGCGAATGTCCCGATAGTGATGCGTGGGATGCGGCGCGTCCGTGGCGTGGGTTACCCCGAACGCGTTCGCCGCGATCCCGTTCACCGATGCGCGGCTTTGCCTAACCTGGACGTGATCCAGGAGCCCCGCGGCGGCGAGATCGCCGCGCAGCGACTCATCGAGACCGGGGAAGGCATCGAGAAGGGCCGCGGCGAACATGTCCCCCGATATTCCGCCGACCGGATCGAGGTGCAGGTGCAGCGTCACGCCGCGCGCTCCACCGGGGCCGGCTCGCGCGGCGCCCGGGCGAAGGGCACCACGTAAGGGCCTTCGGGGATCACCGCGATCGACGGGTCGCCGTGTGCGGCGACGCTTCGTGCGATCGCATCCTCCACGCTGCGGGTTCGCGCGACGCCGGTCAGCGCGTGATCCTCGTCGGACAGGCCGTCGGAGTACAGCACGATCGACCCGATGCGCATCGGCTTGAGCTGCATCTCGGTCTGCCATTCGTCCACGTCGGCCAGCGCCTTGCGCTGCAGCGACTGCAGGAACGCGTCCGGTCCCATCGCGATCAGACGCTTCTGCGCCTCGCGAAAATGCGCGGAGCCGATGCCCTGGGTGCACTGCGACGCGATGATCAGCGTGCCGCCGGGCTCGAGAATGTCCAGCGGCGTCACCATGCCTTTGACGGTCTGGTAGTACGTCTGGTCCAGCGGATAGCCCGCCGAGGACGTCACGATCGTCCTGAATTTCCGACCGACCGGGATCTCGGTATAAGCGCGGGTGAATTCGACCGCGCCCAGGTGGCTCGCGATGATCTCTCCGAAGGTCGCGTGAACCAGGTTTCGGTGCTCGTCGAGCACGGTGTTCAGCGCGTAGACGTCGCCGAGCATGCGCACGATCTCGAGCTGTTCCTCGTGCAGCGGGTTGCCCTCGAGGTTGCACTGCACTGCGCCGGGATCCTCCATGAAGCGCGCGCTGTGGAACGTACGGATCGTCTCGTGGTGCGCGACGCCGGGCGCGACCACCTTGCGCCCGCCGGAGTAGCCGGCCATGAAATGCGGCTCGACCAGACCGGTGGCGATTCGCACCTCTGCTTCGACGAAACGGCGGTCCAGCCGCACCGGCGTTCGTCTGACCGCGGTGAAACCCAGGTCGACGTGGGCACTGTCATCCTCGGCGAAGTGGTTCTCGACGCGAACGTTTTCGAGCACCCAGGGATCGCCGACGAGTTCGGCCAGTTCGTCGCCCTCGTTCGGCCGATGCAGTCCCGTTGCCACCAGCACCGAGATCGCGGCGGCGGGAACGCCCGCGGCCATCAGTCTTCGTATCATCGGCTGCAGGAAGCTCGCGTTCGGCACCGGCCGGGTGATGTCGCAGATCAGGATGCACGCGCTCTTCTTGCCTCGAGCGATTTCGTCCAGCGTGCGCGACCCGATCGGCGCGTTCAGGGCCTTCTCGATCAGCGTCGCGGGCGGTTCAGGGGAGGGGAACGCCGGCTTGCGAATGACGGTGGGCTCGACGCGGGGCGGCATCGTCACGCCCAGCACCGACTTTCCGTAGGACAGATCGATTTTCATACCGTTTCCGCTGGTTGCTCGACTCGCCGGGCGTTCAGGTCTTGTCGGCGCATACCGCACACTCGCACACCGCGGGCGCGTAGGCGCAATGTCGTGCCGCGAGGGACCTCGACCCAGTGGGGAGGAAGCTAATGGAATTCCTCAGGGGCGGCAAGCTGCCAAGCGAGGCACGGCCATGCCTTGTCCGTGCAAGACGGCAGGTCGTTCACCGATTCGTGGCTGTGGCGGGCTTCGCCTGCCGAGCCATTGCCGGGCGCTCGGGGGAAGAGGTGAACGACCTTCGCGAGCGCCCTAAGGGGCTCGGCTAGGCGCCTGTCGGGACGGCGGGGCGCGGCAGGTTGGTGGTCCCCCGCGGGGCCAGCCTGCTGCCCGCATAGATCAGCAGGAGCACCCCGACATAGAAGGCCAGCTGCGCACCCGACGGCCGGGCGTCGTAGCCCATCAGCGCGTGAAGAACGGTACCGAGGGCCGAATCCTGCGCCAGCAGGGCGGAACTGTTCCACAGCGGTGAAGTCCACTGTTCCAGGATTCCCGCCTGCGCAAGGGCCCTGGCGAGCTGACTCGCGATGGATGCCGCGAGAAGCGCGACCAGCACGTTGGTCGCGGTGAACAGGTGCCGCACCGGAATGCGCGACAGGCCGGCATAGATCAGTACGCCCACGAGCGCCCCGGCGACGAGTCCCACCGCGCAGGCAAGCAGCGTCGACACGGCATCGCCGGTGCCGGATCCGGCCATCGTGCCGCCGACGAACAACACGGTCTCGGCACCTTCGCGCAGCACCGCCATCGCGACCGCCAGAAAGAGTGCCCAGGGCTTCCGGTCACCCCGTCCGACGGCGACTCCCAGCGAGCGCGCGTCCGCGGCAAGTTCCCTGCCGTGTGTCGACACCCAGACGCAGTGCCAGACCAGCATCGCGAGCGCGGTCGAGAGAATGGTGATGTTGACGAGGTCCTGACCGATCCCGCCGTACCAGTTACTGAAGCGATCGGCAGCGAACGCCAGCGCGATTGCGCCGAGCGCGCCGACGGCGACGCCCGCTCCGAGCCAGCGCGTTCGGCCGGCGAGCTGCTTGGTCGCGGCAGCGATGATGCCGATGAACATCGCTGCTTCCAGCGTTTCCCGAAACACGATCAGAGTGGCGGCGAACATGATGACGTCGCCCGATCAGTCGACGACGATGGCGCCTTGCGCCGTCGCCTCGTTGAATTCGCCCACGAACGCGTAGCGTCCCGGTTTCAGCGGGCCGATGAAGATCGTTGCCTTCGCGCCGCCCGGGATGACTTTTTCACGATTGAGCGTGTGGCTCTCGAACTCTTCCGGCGTTTTGTCCTGGTTGTGCACGATCAGCTTCACACGCTGACCCGCGGGAACCTTCAACTCAGTTGGCTCGAATCGGTGATTCCGGATCGTCAGCAGATATTCCTGATCGGCGGCGACCGAGGGGACCGGCATCAACGCGCAAGCGGCGATGGCCAGAGTGAGGCACAGGTTGGATCGAGGGATGCGCATGGCAGGTGGTTCGTGGATTTGGTTGATGCGCAGATATTAATACGACTGATTCGCATTTGCAAATACCTAGTACCCCTGAGCGCGCATGGCGAGACAACCCGGCGCCGACGACGGTGGTTCGCCGAGCCGGCGCTATCGGACCCGCGTCGCGCGATACCGCAGATGCCGCTCGGCCGCCGGCCCGGCGGAAAAGCCGGCCGAGTAGCGATCGAGCAGCCTGGCGATGCGCGGCTTTACGTAGCCGAGTGCGGTGAAGGCGACCCCGCGGTCGAACACCTCGCCGTAGTGCGCGATGAGTCCGTCCCGCAGTCGAAAGCGCGACATGCCCTCGAACACGACGATCCTGCCGGCGCTCTCGGGTTCGCGCGAGCGATAGCTGAAGCAGTAGCTCGCATAGGCCAGGTCACCGCGACTCACCGGCTCGGTGAACTCCCAGCAGAACGCTTCGCCGCCGTCGTAGAAACGGTCGAGCATCGCGGCGATTGCGTCGCGGCCTTCGTGGGGACCGAAGAAATAGTCGTCGTAGCAGCCGTCCTCAGTGAACAGCGCGGCGAGACCGGGAGAGTCGTGCGCGGCGACGGCGCTCGCAAACCGATCGAGGATGGCTTCGAATTCCATGGGCGCCCCGTTGCTAGTAGTCAGCGGCGGCCGGCACGCCGTCTTCGATCGCGCCGAATGCGTCTGCGCGATCCGATGTCGTGGCGCGATGCATGTCACGCGGCCAGCGCAGATCGTCGAACGGGGTGCCGCGGTGCATGGTGCAGCGGTTGTCCCACATCACCAGGTCGCCGACTCGCCAGCGATGCGTATGGACGAAGCGCCTCTGGGTGGCGTGCTCGGTGAGTTCTCGAAGCAACGACTCGGCCTCGTCGTCCGACATGCCACGGATCCTGCCGATATGAGACGCGAGGTAAAGCGATCGCCGCCCGGATTCCGGGATCGTGCGCAGCAGCGGACGCGAGACGGGAGCGAAGGCGCGCTTCTCGTCGTCGCTGAACTGGGTGAAGCCCAGCCGCTTGCGGGAGAAGAGCAACGAGTGCTCGCCGATCAGCCCTTCCAGTCGCGCGCGGGCGGCCTCTGGCAACGCGTCGAAGGCGGCGCGTGTGTCGGCGAACTCGGTGTGTCCGCCAACCGGCGCGACCGAGCGCGCGTACAACAACGACGCGTAGCCGCTCGGCGCCTTGAAGGAGCTGTCGGTATGCCACAGGCGGTTGCCGAGCTGGAACAGGCGCATGCGGCTGTCCTCGCGCCAGACATTGCCCTCGGCATCCATGTTCGCGATGTCGGCGATCTCAGGACGCACGCGCATCTTGCGTTCGGTCATCTGGGTCGCGACCGTGCGCTCGAGCGGCCCGAAGTGCGATGCGAACGCCAGGTGCTGCTCGACGCTGAGGTCCTGCGCCGGGAAGACCAGCACGGCATACGTCGCGAAGGCGTCGCGCACGGCTTGAAGGTCCTCGTCCGACAACGGGGAACGCAGGTCGATGTCCCCGACCTCGGCCCCGAAGCTCGGGGTGATCGGCACGATGGTGATCGGCATGGGCTGGCTCCAGATTCCGGGAGTCCGATTGTAGGGCGGCGCTTCGCGGGCCGAGCCGTCTCAGGCCTGCGCGTCGCGCCGGGTCAACAGAAACTGGGCGCGCGCGACCGCGATCGGCCTGGCAGGGTCCTTCTGCCAGCAGCGCACGTGCACCAGGGCCACCCGAGAGCCGGTCCGGATCACCTCGCAGCGCGCGAACGTTTCCTCGGGGCGGCCCGACCGCAGGTAATCGATCGAAAAATCGATCCCTTTCGGAAACTTCGCGCCCTGAAGCGTCTGGATGAGATGGAGGATGGCCGCGGTTTCGGCGAACCCGGCGATCACCCCACCGTGCAGCGCGGGCAGCCGCGGATTTCCGACCAGTTTCTCCTGGTAGGGCAGGCGAAACAGCGGTGCGTCGGCGGCCGGCGCGACGCGGATACCCAGATATTCGACATAGGGAATCGGTCGTTCGGGCAGCACCGGCTCACTGGCGTCCGGCGCGCGCCAGCGTTCACCCGCGTTCTCGCCGGCGGAAGGCGCGGACCCGAGCGCATCGTCCTGCCCGGGGGGCGGGTCGGTCGGCGGATTGGCCACGGCGCCGGGCATCGGCGGGCGCGAACCGGGCGCGGTCGACAGCATGAAGGTCGCCTGTGCCGCCGCGATCGGCTGCTCGCGCGCGTCCTGCCAGACGCTCGCGCGCGTGAACGCGACGTTGCGGGTCAATCGGAAGCATTCGGCGTCGCAATGGATGTCGCGCGCCGGGCTGGCCGGGCGCAGGTAGTCCATCCGAAGGTCGAGCGTCGCATAGGGTGCGCGCTGCTCGAGCGCGGCGCCGACCGCGAGCCCGCACGCCGAATCGGCCAGGACGGTGAGGGCGCCCGGATGAAGCAGGCCGCGCACCGGATCGCCCAGCCAGTCGGGCCGCGCCGGCAGCATCATCGAGCCGCGCGCCCGGTCGATCGCGGTGACGCGGGCACCGATGTCGCGCATGTGCGGGGCGCGCCCGATGTACTTGTCGTTGATGTCCTCGAGTATCTGCTTCATGACGCGCGATGATACCGACACCGGTCGGCGCTGCTAAAGTCGGCACCATTGCGGTACGTGCGATGGCGCACGCGACCGTCCCGACGCCGGAGGATCCTTGGAACTGCAACTGCCCGGACTGATCGTCCCGCCGCTGACCCCGTTCACCGAAGACCTGAAGGTGGACGAGCGGGCGCTGGCGACCGAGATCGACTATGTGGTGAACGAGTGCAACGCGGCAATGGTCGTCGCCGCCGGCGTCGAGACGCAGGAGTACACCTACCTGTCGATGGAGGAACGCCGGCGCCTGATCCGGCACACCGTCGAATTCGTCGGCAAGCGGCGCCCGGTGGCCGTCGGTGTCACCCACCCGTCGTTCAGGACCGCGATCGAGCTGGCCCACTATGCGCAGGAGCTCGGCGCCGAGGCACTGCAACTGCTCGCGCCGCTTCGCCCCTTCGGCGGCGCGCCCACACAGGCCGAACTGGTCGCGTACTTCGAGGCGATCGCGCGCGAGACCGAATTGCCGATCGTGCTGTACCTGAATCCGGGCCCTGGGGCGGACGTCTCGGTCGCCGGCACGGTGGAACTCGCGAAACTCGACCGTGTCAGGTACATCAAGGAAAGCTCGCGCGACCTGTCGCGCCTGTCCCAGCTGATCGCGAAGGTCGATCGCGCCGGGCACGCGCGATACTTCACGACGGTGCAGATGCTGCTCGCCACGCTGCAGCTCGGCGGATCGGGCGCGACGATGCCCCCGCCCGCAGCCGAGCTGTGCGCCCGCATCGTCGACGCGTTCGTCGCCGGCCGGCACGACGAGGCCGCGCGCCTGCAGCGGCAGTTCGCCTTGTTTCCCGGCAACTGGATGCACCGTGGCCTGGCGCCGACGCTGAAGGCGGCGATGAAGATTCTCGGTCGCCCGGTGGGTGATCCCTATCCGCCGTTCGGCCAGTTCACCGCGGAAGAGCGCGAGGAACTGTCGCGCTACCTCGCGACGACCGATTTCACCGCCAAGGAGCCCCGCTGATGCTGACGATCAAACGACTTTCCCTCGACGAAGCCGGGCTGCTGATCCACGGCGCCACGCAGAAGTCGCACGAGATCGGTGTGAATCAGGTGATCGCGGTCTGCGACGAGTCCGGCAGGCTGATCAAGTTCGAGCGCATGGATGGCGGCAAGGTCACGAGCATCGCCATCGCGATCGACAAGGCGTTCACCGGAGCCGGGGCGCGCCAGGGGACGCACGTCTACAACGAGTTGTGCCAGCCGGGAAAGCCGACTTTCGGCATCCACGTCACCAACGAGGGGCACTTCTGCGTCATCGGCGGCGGCCTGCCGGTGACGGTGGACGGCGCGGTCGTGGGCGGGATCGGCGTCAGCTCCGGCACCGCCGAGCAGGACGTGGTCTGCGCGAAGGCCGGGCTCGATCATTTCTACGCGATGACGGGGTACAAGGCGTAACGCGGATCGATCACGGGTTTTGCGTTCGCGGCGGCGTCGGGCAATATCGAACGCCAGTGCGGCGGAAACGCGTCGTGATGCCGACACGCCGGACGGACTTCGATGAACACTGATGACGCAAACGTTTCCGTGCTCGACAAGGTCCTGCTGCTGGACCGGGTCAAGGATGGGCTGAACGCCGTCCTGGCGTGGATCGACCTGCACCTGTTGACGATCGACGTCGGCATCCAGCTCGGCCTGATCGTCGCGGCGCTCGTGCCGGCGGCATTTTTCGGTCCCCGCCTCGCAGCAGCGGTGCAACGCAGACTGAGCGCGCGCCTCTCGCCCGGACTGGGGCAGCGAGCCGCTCAGGCGTTCTCGATCCTCGCGATCCCGATCGCTCTCTACATCACGCTCACCGTCATCCGTCTCGCCCTCGGGAGTGCCGGACGGCCGACTCCGTGGGTTGGCGGCGCGATTTCGTTGATGAACGCGTGGATCGTCGTTCGACTGATCACGCTCGTCATCCAGTCGGACTTCTGGTCGCGGGTGGCGTTCTACCTGGCCTGGCCGATCGCTGCACTGGATGCCTTCGGGGCGCTCGGGCCGGTGGTCGAGCAAATGCATCGCCTCGCGTTGCCGCTTGGGAGCAACCAGGCGGGACAGCCGGTGAGCATCAGCCTCTTCGACGTTGTCCGCACATTGTTCTTTTTCGTGATCCTGCTCTGGGGGTCGAGCCTGGTCAGCCGGGTGGTGCAGCAGCGCATCGAACGCGTCGAGGAGCTCAGTCCGTCACTGCGCGCGCTGCTGATCAAGCTGCTGAACGTGGTGCTGCCGATCGTGGCGCTGCTCATCGCGTTCCACATCGTCGGGTTCAACCTGGCGACGCTCGCGGTGTTCAGCGGCGCCATGGGCCTGGGAATCGGGCTCGGGCTTCAGCGGATCGTCGCCAACTTCATCGCAGGGTTCACGCTGCTCGCCGACAAATCGATCAAGCCGAGCGACGTGATCGAGATCGACGGAAAGTTCGGTTGGGTCACGTCGATGCAGGCGCGATACGTGGCGCTGCGCACGCGCGACGGCATGGAGTTGCTGGTGCCGAACGAGCGTTTCATGACCGAAGGCGTGATCAACTGGTCGCGCTCCGACGAGGTGGTCCGTCTGCACGCCCCGTTCGGCGTCTCCTACCGGACCAAGGATCTGCGGCAGGTTCAGGCGCTGGCCCGGGAGGCCGCGAGCGCGGCAGCCCGAGTCGTCGCGCACCCGGCCCCGGTGTGCAACCTGACCGGCTTCGCCGAGAGCTCGGTGACTTTCGACTTGCGCTTCTGGATTCGCGACCCGGCCAACGGCATCTCCAACGTGCGCAGCGAGGTGCTGATGGGGCTGTGGGAGCGCCTGCATGCGCACGGCATCGAGATTCCGTACCCGCAGCGCGACCTGCACCTGAAGTCATGGCCCGCCGGGCCGACGAAAGAGGTATCGTAATAGTTCGGGCTTCGCCGGGTTATTCCAGGAGACTGCCATGCTCGAACTGACCGTGAACGGGGTGGTCCGGACGGCTGACGTCGAACCGGAGATGCCGCTCCTCTGGGTCTTGCGCGATCACCTGGGGCTGACCGGCGCCAAGTACGGCTGCGGCATTTCGATCTGCGGTGCCTGCACCGTGCTCGTCGACGGCGAGCCGGTGCGTTCCTGCGGCATTCCCGCCTCGGCAGCGTCGGGCAAGAAGATCGTCACGATCGAAGGCTTGTCCGCGCAGGGACTGCATCGCGTCCAGACGGCGTGGATCGAGCACGAAGTTCCGCAGTGCGGCTACTGCCAGACGGGCATGATCATGTCGGCCGTCGCGCTGCTCGCGAAGCATCCGAAGCCGACGGACGGCCAGATCGACGACGCAATGAGCAACCTCTGCCGCTGCGGCACCTACGCCAGGGTGCGAAAGGCGATACATGGTCTCGCTGGCGCACCCATCGCGACGGCCGCGGCCGCCGCCCCAGGTGGAGCTGACGCGCCACCTGCGCCCGCAGCCGGGACCGCCTGAGGGGAGGCGCCATGGAGCAGATCTCGCATCGCCGTGAGTTCCTGAAGGTGTCGGCTGCGCTCGGCGGAGCGCTCGTGTTCGAGTTCAGCTTTCCGATCGGATCGGTCGCTGCCGACGGTGCCGCCACGGCCGCGGCCGGAGTGCCGGTCGCCGAGGTGACCGCCTGGATCGTGATCCACCCGGACGAACGGGTCGTGATCCGCATCGCGCGTTCCGAGATGGGGCAGGGCACCCTGACCGCGCTGGCGCAGCTCGTCGCCGAAGAACTGGACTGCGACTGGGCGAACGTGCACACCGAGTTCGCCTCGCCCAACGAACACTTCAGGCGCAATCGCGTCTGGGGCTCGATGTCCACCGGCGGCAGCATGGGCGTGCGCTCGTCGCAGGACTATGTCCGCAAGGCCGGCGCGAGTGCCCGCGCGATGCTGGTCGCAGCGGCCGCCGCGCGCTGGGGCGTGTCGGCTGACGGGTGCAGGGTCGACAAGGGCGTTGTCACGCACGGACCGAGCGGCAGGACGCTGCGCTACGGCGAACTGGCGGCCGACGCGGCCGCATTCGCGCCGCCGAAGGACGTGCCGCTGCGCGATCCGAAGGACTGGAAGATTGCCGGCAAGCCCGTGCACCGGCTCGATATTCCGGACAAGGTGCTCGGCAAGCCGGTCTTTGCGGTCGACGTCGCCCTGCCGGGCATGCTGCACGCGTCGATATCCCAGTGTCCGGTCTTCGGCGGAAAGATCGCGAGCGTCGACGCGCGTGACGCGCAGAAGATGCGCGGCGTGAAGAAGGTGGTGCGCGAGGAGGGCTTCGTCGCCGTCGTCGCCGACAGCTGGTGGCGCGCGAACCAGGCGCTGAAGAAGGTGAAGATCCGATGGGACGTCGGCGAGAACGGCGGCGCGAGCAACGAGACCATCGCGAAAATGTTGCGGGACGGCCTTGCGCAGGAGAAGCTTGCGCAGGTCCGCAGCCTGGGTGACGTCGAGGCCGGCATCGCCGGCGCCGCGAAGATCGTCGAGGCCGAATACCGGTCGCCGTACCTGAACCACGCCACGATGGAGCCGCAGACCTGCACCGCGTGGTTCAAGCCGGACGGGTTCCTGGAGATCTGGACGTCGACACAGAACGGCGAGGCGTCGATGACCGCCGCGGCGCAGGTGTCCGGCTTGCCGCTCGAGAGAATCGAGGTCCACAAGATGATGCTGGGCGGCGGTTTCGGCCGCCGTGGAGGGCCGCAGGATTTCATCAGGCAGGGCGTCGCCATCGCCAAGGCGATGCCCGGCGTGCCGGTGAAGATGATGTGGTCGCGCGAGGAGGACATGCGGCACGGTTTCTACCGGCCGGCAAGTATCGTGCGGATGAAGGCAGGGCTCGATGCACAGGGCCGGGTGATCGCAATGCACACCCGGATCGCGTGCCCGTCGATTCTCCGGGTACTGATGCCGGACGCACCGCTCCGGGGGGGCATCGATTTCACCGCGGTGCGCGCGTTCAACGACATGCCCTACACCGTGCCCAACCAGCAGGTCGACTACGCGATGCGCAACGGGCATGTGCCGGTCGGCTTCTGGCGCGGACCGGGACAGCAGAACGAGTTTTACCGCGAGTGCTTCATCGACGAACTGGCGGTCTCAGCGGGCAGGGATCCGGTCGAATATCGGCTTGCCATGCTCGCGGACGGCGACAAGAACCGTCTCGTGCTGGAAGCGGTCGCAAAGGCCGCCGGGTGGGGAACCCCGCCTGCCGCCGGCCTCCACCGCGGTGTCGCGGCGGCCAACGGCTTCGGCAGTTACGCCGCGATGATCGCTGAAGTGTCGGTCAGCGCGAAGGGTGAGGTCGTGGTGCGGCGGATCGTCGTCGCGATCGACTCGGGCCATGTGGTCAACCCGGACACCTGTCGCGCGCAGGCCGAAAGCAACGTCGTCTACGGCCTCGGCCCCATCCTCTATCAGGAAAACAACGTGAAGGACGGGCGCATCGTGGAATCGAACTTCCACGACTTCCGGCTGCCCGGGATCTCCGAGATGCCGAAGGTCGAGACGGTGCTCGTCCCGAGCGGCGGCTTCTGGGGCGGGCACGGTGAGCCGGCGATCCTGCCGTTGGCGCCCGCGGTGTGCAATGCGGTGTTCCGCGCGACCGGCAAACGCATCCGGTCGCTGCCGCTCGCACATCACGATCTGCGCGCGGCGTAGGGGCGGGCGACCGCGGTCCGATGGGAACGGAAGGTTCATATGCCGAGGTGGCGCCGACGCGCGAAGAAGTCGATGCCACCCCCGGTCCGTTCGTCGTCGAGTTCGGCAACGACTGGTGCGGGCATTGCCGGCGGGCGCAGCCGCTGATCGCCGGCGCGTTCGCGACGCATCCGCGGGTCCGGCACCTGAAGGTCGCCGACGGACCCGGACGCCGGCTCGGGCGATCCTTCCGGGTGAAGCTGTGGCCGACACTGGTGTTTCTCGCCGACGGCAAGGCGATCGCGCAGGTGGTGCGTCCGACGGACGAGAGCCAGATCCGAGAGGCGCTTGCGATGATCGACACGTGATCCCGGTCGGGAAGATGG
>JAHEDO010000308.1 GCA_024641185.1 Burkholderiaceae bacterium
GACCCCGAGCATTGCCTCCTGTGCGCCGCTGTCGAATCCGGAGAAGTGATAGAAGCCGAGCGGCTGCCCGTTGATCAGGATCGCACCGGGCGCCGTGCCGGTCGCACGACGATTGGTCAGGTTCCAGGTGGCGACGTTGTACTGCGGGTCGCGCAGCACCCGCACGCCGTCGAAGAACGCCGGAATCAGGTCGGCCCAGCGCTGGTCGGTGAACAGGCCCGCCGGGATGTCGTCGCGGCAGAACTCCAGCAGCCGGTCGGACCACCACTGCAGGCAGCGCAGTCCCTCGCCGTCGCAGCGCAGTCCGATGAAGCCGAGGTTGTAGGTGCCGTGCTTCAGCGCCGAGATCTCGTTGTCGAGCACGCCCCGGCGAGTCGGCTCGGGATCGGTGAGGTGCGGCGTGAGCAGCACCGCATGAGAATCGAGCTCCCGGCCAAGCGCATCGAGACCGCCGAATACGACGATGTCAGGGTCGAAGTAGAAGAGCTTTCGCGGCCGATGCCTGCGGACGATCTCCAGCGCTCCGGGCCCCTTGACCGCGGTGCACATCTCGACCAGCGCGTGCTTGAACGCCCAGCGCTTCGCGTCGGGGATGCCGAGATCCTCGAGCCCGAGCACCGTGTCGAACGGTTCCGCGCCGAGTTCGAAGCCCGGTGGCGGCACATCCGAGAGCAGCAGGTGGAAGCGGGCGTCGGGGTCGTGCCGCTTGACCGAGTGCGCGAGCACGCGGGCCTTGGGCAGGTAGTTCGACGTGATGCTGGTGTAGTAGTCCATCGGTCAAGAGTTCTTCAGCGACCTCCCGGTCGCACGATGCGTTTGAGCGTGCCGAGCGCGCGCCAGGGGAGCGATTGCTCGATCCGGTCGAGACGCGCACGCAGCGTCGCGATGGTCGAGGCGAGCTCGCCGCGTTCGTCGTTCCATCGCGCGAGTGCCTGGTTCCACTGTGCGAGGTCGGACGCGCGCTCGGCCCGCAGTCGTGCGACGTCCTGCTCGCGTTCGTGAACGAACCGTTCGACCCGGGCGACGGCGAGGTCGCGCCACGAACGTCGCAGTTCGCGCCGGTTGCGCTGAATCGATGCGAGCAGCGCTCTGGGTACGCTCAGCGAGCGCAGGACCTCACGGTGCACCCGGTGGATCTCGAGCGTTCCGCGCATGGGGTCGGCGAGAATCGCGTTCTGGCCGTGCAGGCGGTAGTCGAGCAGCCTTTCGCCGCGCAGGTGGCGAAACGCCGTCGGCGCGTGCAGCGCCGCGCGCAGCGCCCAGTCCCAGTCGAGCACTCGGCGCAGTGGCCGCAGCGGCCCGATTTCGTCGGCGAGCAACCGATCGAAGAAGAAGTTCGACGTCGATGCCGCGAAATTTCCGTACATCAGGCCCTCGACCGGACCGAACTCGTCGACCCGCGCGTGAAAGTCCGCCATCGCGTGATTCCACCAGTGTCCGGGGTCATCGATTTCGCGTCCGGTTTCGTCGATCAGGCGCGCGTCGGTCACCACGAAGCGTGCTCCCTCGGCGGCCGTCTGTTGAAGCCGCTCGAGTCGGGTCGGCGCGTACCGATCGTCGGAGTTCAGGATGGCGACCCACTGGCCGCGCGATTCGGCGATGCCGCGATTGATCGCCGCATGCGAACCGCGATTGACCTGTTCGAGGACACGCACGCGGCTGTCCTCGCGTGCCACCGCCTGCGCCACGGCCGCGGTCGCGTCGGACGAACCGTCGTCGACCACCAGGACCTCGAAGTCGCCCGCCGTCTGCGCCTGCAGGCTCGCGAGCGCCTCGCCGATGAAGCGCTCGTGGTTGTAGGCGGGAATGACGACCGAGGTCCGAGGTGCGCTCAGCATGGGGCGGATTCTAGCCCAGCCGCCCCGGTGACAACCCTAGCTGCGCGAGGGCTCTCCCGCTTCGCTCAGTGCGGCGCGCAAGGCTTCCAGCGCCGCGGCATAACTGTAGTGTCGGGCCATATACGCCGACGCGGCCTGTCCGATCGCGCGCGCGTCATCGGGGTTCGATGCCAGCCGGCGCATGTGCGCGGCGGCGCTATCGACGTCGGGTTCGGCCCAGCGTTGTCCGTCGCCAAACGGGTATTCGCCGGGCATCACCGGTACCAGCCGTGCGGGCACCAGGCAACTGTTGTCCTCGTGCGTGAAATCGAGATTGCCTGAATAGGCGGTCGCGATCACCGGCTTGCCCAGGCACATCGCCTCGGCGATTCCGAGTCCGAAGCCTTCGGCGCGATGCATGGAGACGTAGCAGTCCGCGACGTCGGTGAGGCCCATCGTGCGGTCGCGGTCCATGAAGCCGTCCATCAGGAGGATGCGCGCGTCGCCACCGGCCGCTTCACGAATGCGCGCCGTCAGATCGGGCATCCGCTCGCCGTTGATCGATTTCACCACCAGCGTCGCGCGTTCGTCGCCGCTCGGAAACGCCATCCGGAAGGCGGCGATCGCGGCCTGCGGGTTCTTGCGCTGCGCGTAGGAGTGGAAGTCGAAACTGCAAAGGAAGATGAAACCGTCTTCAGGCAGGCCGAACTCGGCGCGGGAAAAACGCCGCGGCAGCGGGACTTCGATCGGCAGCGGCACCTGCCGGACCGTCTTGCGGGTGCGCGCCCGGATCGCGGACTGAACGAACCGGCTCGCCACCCACACTTCGTCGACCAGTTCCAGTGACGACTGCCATTCGGGCGGAAAGTTCTCGAGTTCCCAGAACCAGAACCCGATGTTGCGCCTGCCGCTGAAGAAGTCGCTGCCGAAGCGTTCGCGCGCGAACGGCATCTGGTCCGCGTTCACGAAGAGCAGGTTCACCGGGTAGGGGTTGTCAGTGCCGATCCAGCCATCGAGCCGGCGGTCCTGGCCGCGATCGCCGAGGTTCACGTCGAAATCGACGAGGGAGAACGGGTAGCCGCCCTGCCGCGCCGCCTCGGCGAACCGGCGCAGCACCTCGCCCAGGCCGAGCCCGCCGCGCGCATATCCGATCAGGTTGACGCCCTCGGTGCGTTCCCGGCGGCCGCCCATGATTCGCTTCAGCGCGTCCCGCACCCGCTGTCCGATCGACGCGCCGTTCGCCGGGCGTGCGTCGCGGGCCTCTTGGGTCATCGGGACGTTCCTGCGCGGCTATTCGCGCGCGACACGGCGAAGGTCGGCCTCGACCATCATCACGATCAGTTCCTCGAGCGAGGTCTTCGCCTGCCAGCCGAGCACCTCGCGCGCCTTGGC
>JAHEDO010000093.1:0-1539 GCA_024641185.1 Burkholderiaceae bacterium
CAGGACGAACGTAAGATCCTCCGACGCCCGCCGCAGCGCGTGTCGATTCCAATGCGACGCATCGGGATGCGACGGGACCGAGGCCGTATCCCTGCCAATTTCCGGGTCCGTCCGACGCTGATCGTCGCTGCGAAATCGAACATGCAATCGTCCCCGCCGCACAATGAACAGCGAATCCGGTCGCCGCAGGTGCGCTCTGACTCGTTCCCCGGAGCCGTACGTTAAGAGCGCCAATTGCCCTGCCAGCAGACCAACCGCCTCTGAATCCACGTTCCGGAAGACATCGATGGCGCGCAGGACTGCGGCCCTCTGCTCCGCCGCTGCGGCCTGCGTCGCCCCGTCGTCTGCGGGCTCTGCCGACAGATGACGGAAGCGAGTGCTCTGATTTAGGCCTCGCAGGCGAATTCCGTCTCTGGCAAGAGCGTGCCACAAGCGTTCCACGATCACTGTCTTGACAGCGTCGGCCTGAAAGAAGTCCCTTGCGCCGAAATGGATCCGGTAGTTGATCGTGCCGGACATCGGATCCATTCGCGTGATCTGAATCGGACGCTCCGCCGAGTAGTCGACGAACGCAAGCCCCGTCGATACGACCTCCGTGGCTGCCTTCAACACCCGTGACGGCGAAATATCGTCCTGAATGCCGACATCGACGAAATGCAGGCAAGTCCTGTTTGCCGGAAACACCTCCACCAGACTGTTGGCAAACGCACTGTTCGGCAAGACGAGCAAGGTGTCGTACACGGTCCGCACATAGACGCTGCGCCATTTGAGCGCCTCGACCCGGCCGCTCTGATCGTTGAACCTGACGTAGTCGCCTACCGCCCACGGTCGCTCGATCTCCAGGACCAAACCCGAGAAGAGATGCGCGATCGGCTCGCGCAATCCCCAGGCCAGACCAACCGTCAAGGCAGCCGTCGCCGCCAGCAGCGCAGTGATGTCCTTGGCGTATACGAACTTCAGAATCAGGATCGCAAAAACCGCGTACACCGCGGTCGATATGATCAGCCGCAGCACATGGGACGGCGCTCGCTTCTTGGATCGTTCGAAGCTGCGCGCACTGACCAGGTTGACGAGCGCGGAAAGCAGCATTGCCGTACTGACGAGCGCGATCGCGAGGAGCGCATCGAGGACTTCCGGTGAGAAGTATTCGCGCTGGATGCGGGCGAACGAATACATCAACCCCGTAATTGCCGTCACTACCATCAAGAGCGAAATGCTCATCGCTCACGCCCGCAAAGTGCACTCATCCGCATCGCCGCGGCGCGGCATCGTCGAACGAGTGTGCAGACGGTCACTTCAGTCGTCCTTTTCAATCATTGACAGGGCTTTCGTCAGGCTGCGCCGAAGGCGTCTTATTGCCGCGTGAAGGGAGAACATCTGGCCGACGAGCTTCGCGTCGACATCCTCTGGTGCGGCCTTGTTGAGGCTGGCGAGTTCCGTCGATTCGGTGATCAGTTCCAGCGGGCGCGTCAC
This sequence comes from Burkholderiaceae bacterium, assembly GCA_024641185.1. GTDB lineage: Bacteria > Pseudomonadota > Gammaproteobacteria > Burkholderiales > Burkholderiaceae_E > Quisquiliibacterium. The sequence continues at coordinate 1,474 of JAHEDO010000093.1, forward strand.
ATAGCGGCGAAAGACGAAGTGGAAGACCACCTGTGTCAGCAGAAAGATGCAGGACAGCGAGACCAG
>JAHEDO010000093.1:1549-11640 GCA_024641185.1 Burkholderiaceae bacterium
AGCATGTACGCGAGGCTGTTGTTCACTGCCCGAAAGGCGACGTGCGCCGGCACGGTGACGATGCGCGCGCCGACGACTTCGTCCATCTTCCAGCCGAAGCCGTTGCTCGCACCGTAGATCTTGAGCATCGGCTTCGGTGCGAGTTCCGGATCGCTGTGGCACGCAAGGCAGGCGTCGTCGGTGATCCTGATCGGTTGAGCGAGAAAATAGTTCAGGGTGTTTCCGCCCGCGTGCTGGCCTGACAAACGTTCCTTCTCGGGGAAGTCGCGGAAGGTTTGAATGATCCCGACTTCCCATCCGTTGCCGCGATCCGAGGAATTTGTCGGATTGAGCGCGACCTCTCGATAGGAATATTCGGGAAATCGAGCGCGCAGCTTCTCGATCGTCGTGTGCGCGGCGTACGAGGGCACGGTTTGCGGGAAGAACGCATCCGCCCGGTGGTGCGCCAGCGCGGGGCCGACTTCTTCTATCGTGTAGCTGCGCACCGCCTGGCCGTACGCCAGCATCAGGGAAGCGTCATGAAGCAGGGCGTCCTCCGCCTGTGTCACTTGAAGCCGGTAGTACACGGCGCCGGAGACCGATAGTCCCAGGAGCAGGCAGGCTGTGACTATCAGATTGAGCCGTGTTTCCAGTCTCATGTCGATCGACGCCTGGATGGTTCGAGTCCCCGCCCGCTTCCATCGGGAGAACGGGATGCGGTATGCCTTGGCGTCCTTCGACGCTCGTCGAACGTCGGGCATGGTTCCTCACGCAGCGCCCGCCGCCCAGACCGCATCATGCATCCCGCGGCGCACTTACGCCATCTTCGGGACCCGACTCGAGCCCCGAGACGCCTTAACGGTTCTTCATCTTTGCCCATCGGCGCTTGACTTTGCCGGCGTCGATTGGTCGCATGCAGCAATGGCGCCGAGGAAGGCACATGCAGGCGCACGCGGAGCGACGCAGCAGGCTGCAGTGGCCCGGGGCTCGCGCAGTCGCGGCTGGAGGTGTGCGATCGCGTTGCCGGCGTGCCGGCAGACGAACGCGAACGGATCTTCGAGCCCTTCCATCGCATACCGGGAACGAGCGAGCGCCTCGGGGGCGTCGGACTCGGCCTGTCATTGGTACGCCAGATCGCGCAGGCGCATCGCGGAACGGTCAGCTGCCTGCCGCGCGATGGCGGCGGCAGCTGCGACCGGCGGACACTACCCCTGCGGGTCGAGGATCGTCAGCGGCCGCGACCCGCGTAGTTGCGCGAGGTGCCCCTGAACCCGGTGCGAGGCGCGCCGGGCTGCGCGGTCTTCGCAGGCTGCGGCTGTCCCGCGGACCGCTGATCGTCGCGCGGCGCGCGTTGCGGCTGAGGCGCCGCACGCTCCGGCTGGGCGCTCGAGCGCTGCTGCTGCGACTGAGCGCCAGAGCGATGGGTCGAACCGTCGCCGCGCGATCCGCCGCCTCCGTACTGTCCGCGCTGCGGTGAACGCTGGCCCGGACCGGCGCCGCGCTTCGGTTGCCCGCTGCCCTGGCCACGCCTGGACTGCCCGGCGCCGCTGCGCGGCTCGAGCGATTCGCCCAGCCCGTCGTCGTATTGCTGCCCGCGACCGCCGCGACCCATCGGGATCGGCACCGGCCGGATGCTCGGGTCCGGCTCGAAGCCGGCGACCTTCGTTCGCGGCAGCTGCCGCTTGAGCAGCCGCTCGATGTCGGCGAGGAACTTGAGTTCGTCGACGCAAACCAGCGAGATCGCCTCGCCGCTCATCCCGGCACGGCCGGTGCGGCCGATCCGGTGCACATAATCCTCGGCCACGTTGGGCAGCTCGAAGTTGATGACGTGCGGCAGTTCCTCGATGTCGAGTCCGCGCGCCGCGATGTCGGTGGCCACCAGCACCTGCAGGCTGCCTTCCTTGAATTCCGACAGCGCCCGAGTGCGCGCGCCCTGGCTCTTGTTGCCGTGGATCGCGAGCGCGGTGATGCCGTCGCGGTTCAGCTGCTCGGAAAGCCGGTTGGCGCCGTGTTTGGTGCGGGTGAACACCAGCACCTGGTGCCAGTCGTTCTCCCTGATCAGCTTGGACAGCAGCTCGCGCTTGCGCGACTTGTCGACCTGGATCGCCGACTGCGCGACCAGTTCCGCCGGTGCATTGCGCCGGGCGACCTCGATCATCGCGGGACGGTCGAGCAGATCGTCGGCCAGCGACTTGATCTCGTCGGAGAAGGTCGCCGAGAACAGCAGGTTCTGCCGCTTGCGCGGAAGCAGCGACAGGATCCGGCGGATGTCCTTGATGAAACCCATGTCCAGCATGCGGTCGGCCTCGTCGAGCACCAGTGTCTCGACGTTGGACAGGTCGACGGTTCGCTGTCCGACGTGGTCGAGAAGGCGGCCCGGCGTGGCGACGAGAAAGTCGACGCGGCCCTGCAGCTGCTTGATCTGGGGGTTGATGTTGACGCCGCCGAACACGGTCATCGAGGTGAGCTTCAGGTGGCGGCCGTAGTCGCGCACGCTTTCCTCGACCTGTGCGGCGAGTTCGCGCGTCGGGGTCAGGATCAGCACGCGGATCGGCCAGCGGCCGGATGCGGTCTTTGCCGGCGCGGGTGCCGTCGACAGGCGTTGGAGCAGCGGCAGCACGAAGCCGGCGGTCTTGCCTGTGCCGGTCTGGGCGCCGGCGAGCAGGTCACCACCGCCGAGGACCGCCGGGATCGCCTGCGTTTGAATGGGCGTGGGTTGCGAATAGCCGAGTTCGGAGACGGCGCGAAGAATGGGCTCGGCAAGGCCGAGCGATGCGAACGACATAGATTCCCTGATGGGTGGCACTGCGTCGACCTGCCGCGGCGGGGGTTGCCCGGCGGAACCAGTCGGGAAGACGAAGAAGATTTCAGAAGCAGTCGGTAGACGGCGGCGCGCAGACTGGTAATCGATGCCGCTGGGGCCGGATTGTACCGGCAAACCGGAAATGCTGCCGGCGCGTGCGATCGGCGGTCGAACGTGTCGCTTTCCGTTCACGTCCGCGAGCCGGGCGGTCGTCCGCAGGGGCGTTCGCTCGCGGCGTGCGCTCGGCCAGGCTGAGCGCGCGGCCGGGATCGGCGCGCGGTCGGGATGAATGTTCGGTCAGGCCTTCGGCGGGTTCCGCGTGCCCACGCACACCGGGTAGTCGGGGCGCCCGGTGCGCATCCAGCTGACGATGTTCATCGCGGCCTTGCGCCGCAACTCCACCTCCGACTCCACCGAGTAGAACGCCGAGTGCGGGCTGAAGAGCACCCGGGGGTCGGCCAGCAGCGGATGGTCCGGCGGTACGGGTTCCACCGGCAGCACGTCCAGGCCGACGCCCGCCAGATGGTTTTCCTGGACGACGTCGGTCAGGTCGCCGATGTCGACCACCGCGCCTCGCGCGGTGTTCACGATATAGGAGTCCTGCTTCATCAGGCGCAGCAGCGCGCCGTTCACCATGCCCCGCGTCTCGTCGGTGAGCAGGCAGTGGATCGAGATCGCGTCGGCCTGCCGGAACAGTTCCTCGCGCGACACCCGTTCGACGTACGCCGGGAAATCGCCGTCGATCAGGTAGGGGTCGTGAGCGATCACGCGCTTGAACAGGTTGCGCGAGACGTGCGCGAAACGCTTGCCGATGCGACCGAGCCCGAGGATCCCCACGGTCAGGTTCGACGCGCGCGGAATGCGCCCGACCGTGGTGTAGTGCCACCTGCCCTGGTGGATGTCGTGGTCGTAGCGTGCGATCCCGCGGATCAGCGACAGCAGCATGCCGAGCGCGTGCGTGGCCACCTCGCCGACGCCGTAGTCCGGCGAGTTCGCCACCCAGACGCCGTGGCGCGCTGCATCCGCTACGTTGATCGTGTCGTAGCCGGCGCCGATGCGCGAGCACAGGCCGATGCCGGGGCGCGCCTGAAACACCTTGTCGCCGATCGGGGCGTACTGGATCAGCAGCGCGCTGCAGCCCTCGGACATCCGGATGACGTCCTCCTCGCTGCGGCACTGGCCCTCGACGAGTTCGATACCGGCCTCGCGAAAGATCTCGCGCTCGAGCGATATGTCGAACATGTCAAAGTCGGTGAACAACACTTTCATGCGAAACTCCTCGGCAAGAACGCGAATCTATCATCGGCCGGCGCAGGCGCCCGGACATCGCGGACAATGGGCGGCGCGAGTGCGCGCGAACGTGCAGAGCAACCGGAGGGAAGAAAGGCGATGAATCGGATCGATCTGGAGGGCCGCTGCGCGGTGGTGACGGGCGGCGTTTCGGGCATCGGGCTGGCGATCTGCCAGCGTCTGGCCGCCAGCGGCGCGCGCGTCGCCGTGTGGGACCTGGCCGCGCAGGCGGCGTCGGACGCGGCGGCGAGTCTGCCGGCGGTCGCGGGCGGCGCGCACATCGGCGTGCCGGTCGACGTCGCCGCCGACGCGTCGGTGGCCGCGGCGATGGCCGAGACGGTCGGCAAGTTCGGCCGCCTGGACATCATGGTCTGCAGCGCCGGGATCACCGGGCCCAACAAGGTCACCTGGGAATACGATCCCGCCGACTGGCGCAAGGTGATGGACGTCAACGTGAACGGCGTGTTCCTGTGCAATCGCGCCGCGGTTCCGGCGATGCTGTCCAACGACTACGGGCGCATCGTCAACATCGCCTCGATCGCGGGCAAGGACGGCAACCCGAACGCCCCCGCCTACAGCACCTCGAAGGCCGCGGTGATCGGACTGACCAAGTCGCTGGGCAAGGAGACCGCGAAGACCGGCATCCGCGTCAACTGCATCACGCCGGCTGCCGTGCGCACCGCGATCTTCGACCAGATGACGCAGCAGCACATCGACTTCATGCTGTCGAAGATCCCGATGGGCCGCTTCGGCCTCGTCGAAGAGATCGCGTCGATGGTCGCGTGGCTCGTCTCCGAGGAGTGCTCGTTCTCGACCGGCGCGGTGTTCGACCTGTCCGGCGGACGGGCCGTCTACTGATGGCCGGCTCGGTCCAACGCTACTCGCCGGACGCGCTCGCGGATTTCGCCTGCGAACTGCTGACCAGCGCCGGGATGGCCGAGCCGCTCGCGCGCGACGTCGCCGAAGTGCTGGTCGAGGGTGACCTGCTCGGCCACGACACCCACGGTCTGCAGCTGCTCGCCGGTTACCTGTCGGAGATCGAGAAGGGCTCGATGGCTCGCGATGGCGAGCCGCGGGTGCTCGCCGAGCGATCCTCGGTCGCCACCTGGGACGGCGAGCGGCTGCCCGGTCCGTGGCTGGTTCGCCGGGCGATCGACTGGGCGCGCCCGCGCGCCCAGATGCACGGGGCGGCCACCGTCGTGATCCGGCGCAGTCACCACATCGCCAGCCTGGCCGCCTACCTGGAGCCGGTGTCGCGCGCCGGGCTGATGATGATGCTGGCCTGTTCCGATCCCGCGGTGGCCAGCGTGGCGCCCTTCGGCGGGACGCAGGCAGTGTTCACGCCCGACCCGATCGCGATCGGCATCCCGACCTCGGGCGATCCGATGATGATCGACATCTCCGCCTCGGTGACGACCAACGGCATGAGCGCGCGGCTCAAGAACGCCGGCCAGCGCGGCGCGCAGCAGTGGTGGCTCGACGCGCTCGGGCAGCCCACCGACGATCCGTCGGTGATCTTCGCGCAGCCCCCGGGCACGATCCTGCCGCTGGGCGGGCTGGACGCGGGACACAAGGGCTACGGCCTGGCCCTGATGATAGAGGCGCTCACCGGCGGGCTCGCCGGGCACGGACGCGCGGACCTGCCGGAGGGCTGGGGAGCGACCGTCTACCTGCAGCTGTACGACCCCGAGGCCTTCGCCGGCACCGGCGCCTTCAACTGGCAGACCGACTGGATCGTCGACGCCTGCCATCGTTCGGTGCCCCGCGACGCCGAACGCCCGGTCCGCCTGCCGGGCGAGCGCGGACTCGCGCGCAAGCGCGAGCAGCTCGAGCGCGGCCTGGAACTGCAGCCGGCGATCATGCCGGCACTCACGGGCTGGGCCTCGAAGCTGTCGGTCAAGCCCCCGATATCGAACCTGACCAACCTTTGACCTGAAACCATGAGCAAACCGAACATCCTGGTGATGGGCCCGATGTACCAGCCCAAACTCGACGAGCTCGAGGCGGCCTACACCTGTCACCGCGTCTGGACGGCCGACGACCCGGCAGGCCTGATCGCCAGGCTTGCGCCCGACTGCGAGATCGTCGTGACCAACGGCGGGCGCGGGCTGAAGGCCGACGAGATGAAGCAGCTGCCCAAACTCAAGCTCGTCGCGTGCTTCGGTGTGGGCGTGGACGCGATCGATCTGGCCCACGCGAAGGCCAACGGCATCGCGGTCACCAATACGCCCGACGTGCTCACCGAGGACGTCGCCGACATGGCGCTCGCGCTGCTGCTCGGCACGGTGCGCAGGATCCCGCAGGGCGACCGGTTCGTGCGCGAGGGGCGCTGGCTCAAGGGCGGCATGGGCATCACGATGAGCCTGCAGCGCAAGCGCGTGGGCGTCGTCGGACTGGGCCGCATCGGCCGCGCCATCGCCAAACGCTGCGCCGCCTTCAACACCGACATCGGATATTTCGGGCCGAACCCGAAGTCAGACGTCGACTACACCTATTTCAAGGACATCGTCGCGCTCGCGCAGTGGGCCGACGTGCTGATCGCCGCCTGCCCGGGCGGGCCCGCCACCTACCGCGTCGTGTCGCGCGCCGCGTTGCAGGCGCTGGGACCCGACGGCGTGTTCGTGAACATCGCTCGCGGCTCGGTGGTCGACCAGACCGCGATGATCGAGTTGCTCGCCTCGGGAGCGCTGGGCTCCGCGGGCTTGGACGTGTTCGACGACGAACCCCGGGTGCCGGCCGAACTCATCGCGCTGCAAAACGTCGTGCTGCATCCGCATCAGGCGAGCGCCACGCACCCCACGCGTGCCGCGATGGGCCAGCTCGTGCTGGACAACCTGGCCGCATTCGTCGCCGGGCGTGCGCTGGTGACGCCGGTCTGAGGCGCCGGCGCGAACGCACCGGGACTGGGGGCCTTCAGGGATTCGTCACGGTGCCGTGCGAATCCGCTCGGCCAGCAGCTCGGGTTTCTGCGCCGCCGCGGCGCCGCCCGCGCACAGGAGCGGGTAGAGCTCCCGATACTGCGTGTTGCGACTGTCGTCGCGTTCCAGCGGTCGCCACTCCGACTTGGCGAGCACCGACCAGCTGCCGTCCGCACGAGCGATCGCGAGCAGCCGCTGTTCGCCGCTGTAGCAGCGAAACGCTTCATAGCTGACATTTCGCACGCCGCTGGCGCTGGTCACGATCAACGTGAATCGGACGACCGTTTCGCCGTCGATCGCGAGGCTCGCCGGATCCACCGCGAAGCGATTGCTCGTCGTCGCGCTGCCCTGGAACGCCAGGGTGTCCTGCGGCGCAGGCACCTTGGGCAGCGGGTCGGGCAGTACCGCGTCGACTGCGGTGTGGTCGCGCCCGAACAGGCTCTGCGCCTGGGCGCCGGGATGCAGGGCCGTTAGCGCGAGCGCGAGCGCGAGCGCGTTCCGTGCCGCGCGGCCCGTCTTGCGGTCCGTCATCGCGTTCCGTCGTCGCCGGTGGCCATCGCCTGCTCGCCGCCGGCCGGCGCGACCCGCGGGCGATGGCGCGAACGCTGGCGAAGGAAGCGCACGTGCTCGTGCTGGGCGAACAGGTGGCGCGACAACTCCTCCAGCGCCAACCGGTAGACCTCCCGCTTGAATTCGATCACCGACTCCAGCGGCACCCAGTACTCATGCCAACGCCACGCATCGAACTCCGGGTGCTCGCTGGCGCGCAGGTGCACGTCCGAGTCCCGTCCGATCATCCGCAGCAGGAACCAGATCTGCTTCTGTCCCCGGTAGTGGCCGCGCCACTCGCGGCGCACCCAGTGATCCGGCACTTCGTAGCGCAGCCAGTCCCGCGTACGCGCGATGATCCGCACATGCTCGGGCATCAGACCGACTTCCTCGTGCAGCTCGCGGAACATCGCCTGCTCCGGCGATTCGCCGCGCTTGATGCCGCCCTGAGGAAACTGCCATGAGTGCTCTCGTATCCGCTTACCCCAGAAAACCTCGTTCCTACTGTTGACCAGAATGATGCCGACGTTGGGGCGGTAGCCGTCTCTATCCAGCATCCCGACACCCCTCGATCCCTTAGAATTGGCTCGATTATACGGCGGCATGCCCCGTTCGCCGGCGTTTCCCCCTTTGAGAACAGAGCAATGAAAGCAACCCGATTCCACGTCTCGACGCTCAAGGAAGCGCCCACCGACGCCGAGGTGGCCAGCCACCAGCTGATGACGCGCGCCGGAATGATCAAGCGGCTCGCCGGCGGCATCTACACCTACATGCCGATGGGCCTGCGTGTGATCCGGCGCATCGAGAACATCGTCCGCGAGGAGATGAACCGCGCCGGTGCGGTCGAGCTGCTGATGCCGGTGGTGCAGCCTGCGGAGCTCTGGATGGAATCGGGACGCTGGGAGCAGTACGGCCCCGAGCTGCTGCGGATCAAGGATCGCCACCAGCGCGATTTCATCGTGCAGCCCACCTCCGAGGAAGTGGTCACCGACATCGCACGCCAGGAGATCCGCAGCTACCGGCAGATGCCGAAGAATTTCTATCACATCCAGACCAAGTTCCGCGACGAGCGTCGGCCGCGCTTCGGCGTGATGCGCGGCCGCGAATTCACGATGAAGGACGCGTATTCGTTCGACCGCGACCGCGAGGCCGCGCTGGCGAGCTACCGCGCGATGTTCGACGCCTACGTGCGCATCTTCGACCGCATGGGCCTGACCTATCGCGCGGTGGCCGCCGACACCGGCGCGATCGGCGGATCGGCGAGCCACGAGTTCCAGGTGATCGCCGACACCGGCGAGGACGCGATCGCCTACTGCCCCGACTCCGACTACGCGGCCAACGTCGAACTGGCGGAAGCGCTGCCGCTCGTCGCCGCGCGCGCGCCGGCGTCGCAGCCGCTCGAGAAGACCCCCACGCCCGGCAAGGCCCGCTGCGAGGACGTCGCCCAATTGCTCGGCCTGCCGCTGCAGCGCACGGTGAAGTCGCTGGTGCTCGCGGTCGACCTGCGCGAGCCGGTCAAGGACGGCGCGGAGGACTTCAGCGACCCGGGCCGCATCTTCGACACCGAGATCTGGCTGCTGCTGGTGCGCGGCGACCACGACCTCAACGAAGTGAAGGCCGGCAAGGTGCCCGGCCTGAAGGGTTTTCGCTTCGCGACGGAGGGCGAGATCGTTTCGCATTTCGGCTGTCCGCCCGGCTATCTCGGGCCGATCGGCACCCCCAAGCCGGTGAAGGTCGTCGCCGACCGCACTGTCGCGAACATGAGCGACTTCGTCTGCGGCGCCAACGCGGTCGACTTCCACTTCACCGGCACGAACTGGGACCGTGACGTGGCGCCCGCGCTGGCGGCGCACGGCGTAGAGATGGCGGTGGCCGACATCCGCAACGTCGTCGAGGGCGACCCGTCGCCCGACGGCAAAGGCCGCCTCGCGATCCAGCGCGGCATCGAGGTGGGCCACGTGTTCTATCTCGGCACCAAGTACTCGTCCGCGATGGGCGCCACCTTCATCGACGAGGACGGCAAGAGCAAGGTGATCGAGATGGGCTGCTACGGCATCGGCGTCACCCGGCTGCTGGGCGCCGCGATCGAGCAGAACAACGACGAGCGCGGCATCATCTGGCCGCGCCCGATCGCGCCCTTCGAGGTGGTGATCTGCCCGCTGGGCTACCGCAAGTCCGACGCGGTGCGCGAGACGGCGGACAAGCTCTACGCCGAGCTGCAGGCGGCGGGGGTCGACGTATTGCTCGACGATCGCGACGAGCGCCCGGGCGTGATGTTCGCCGACTGGGAACTGATCGGCGTGCCGCTGCGCGTCACCGTCGGCGAGCGCAGCCTGAAGGAGGGCAAGGTCGAACTCCTCGTGCGGCGCGGACTGCAGACGAGCGCGGTGGCGGCGGGCGACGCGGCGGCGGCGGTGCGCGCCGCGCTGGCTGGCTGCTAGACGGCGCGCGCAGAGCTGACGGCCGGGCTGCGTTCGCGTCCGCGCGATGTGGGCGTCGTGCGCTGTGCGGACGGCCTGCGCTGCATGGACGGCCCACGCGGCGCGGACGGC
>JAHEDO010000309.1:0-398 GCA_024641185.1 Burkholderiaceae bacterium
TGCGGCCGACAACAGCAGCGTGTCGAGCACCGGGTGGTCGAAGCGTACGCCGGTGACGTCCTCCTTGAGCTGCAGGAAACGCATGTCGAAGGCCGCGTTGTGCGCGACCAGCACCGTATCGTGCGCGTAGGCGTGGAACGACGGCAGCACCGCGTCGACCGTCGGCTGACCGACCAGCATCTCGGGCTGGATGCCGTGGATCGGGATCGACGCCTCCGGAATCGACCGCTTCGGGTCGATGAGCTGCTCGAACGCCTCGGACCGCAGCAGCTTGCCGTTGACCACGCGCACCGCGCCGATCTGGATGATCTCGTCGCCCTGCGAGGGTTCGAGGCCGGTGGTCTCGGTGTCGAACACGGTGAACGCCAGGTCGACGAGCGGCCGGTCATCGAGCGCAC
>JAHEDO010000309.1:408-3183 GCA_024641185.1 Burkholderiaceae bacterium
GGCGGCTCTCGCTGCGGATGAAGGCGCCGGCCTCGAGATCACCCTTCTCGGTGGCCTGCGGCACCAGGAAGCGGAAGAATGCGAACTGGCGGACCCGTTCGCGCTGGAACCAGAACGCTCCGCCCTGACGCTCCACCACGTCGCGCACCGTCAGTCCGCTCGCGTCCGCGCCGACGCGAATCGGATCGGCCTCCCAGGTCATCACGGTCTCGGTGCTCATCGCGCGTCCGAACCAGCCCAGGTCGAGGTGCGCGTGTCCCGCGTCGGCGGCGGACAGCCGCAGCCGGACGTCGCTCACCTCCTGTTCGTCGCGCAGCCTGTCGGCCAGATAGGCGAGCGCCTGGAGGACCGCAAAGCTGTCGAGCTTGAGCCACAGTTCGGTGTCGACCTCGTCGATCAGGCAGCGCATGCCGAGCTGTGACTCGATGCGCCGCTGCGCGGCGGTCAGCAATTCGGCGCCCAGCACCTCCTCGAGCGGCCAGCGGTTGGCCAGTCCGCGCGCGAACCGCTCCGCGAGTTCCTGGGTCCTGCGGCTCATCTTGTCCGTCTCGGTGCGCACAACGGCGAGGAAGCGTTCGCGCGTGGACGCATCGAGCGCGGGATCGTCGAGGATCTCGACCGCCGCCCGAAGGTTCGCGAGCGAACCGCGAGCCCCTTCGGTCAGATCGAGCACCAGGCGGTCGCGCTCGGACTCCTGCTCGAACTCGCGCGTGACGTTCTCCAGCATCAGCACGAACCCGGCCAGAGCGGGCACCTTCGGCTGCGCGCCCGATTCGACGAGCGTGCTCCCGAACGCCTCGACGGGCGTCTCCGCGTTCGCCTCCACGGGCCCGTCTGCGGCCACTTCGCGCACCGGTGCCATCTGCGCGCGCAACAGCTGTCCCGCGCGCGTCACCGTGACGAACTGTGCGATGGGATTTGCCACGCCGCGCTGCAGCCGCTGCTGCACGCTCGCCAGCGCGTGCGCGACGAGGCGGCGATCGAACACCGTATAGATCGAGCGCCCGAGGCCGATCAGCTCCGCACCGTCGGCAAGCGACGGCGCCGACGACAGTGCCCGAAACTGGACCCGCGCGCGGCTGTTGTACAGCAGGATGCGACCGTCGAGGTTGCAGACCACGACGCTTTGCGTGAGCTCGCTCATCAGTGCCGCGAGGCGACTGCGCTCCTGCTCGATCCCGCGGCTCGCCTGCGCCACCTTCAACCCGACGTCACGTCTGAGCTCCGAACGCTGACGCACGAGCTCATTGATCAGTTGCGCCAGGCCGCTCACCTCAGCGGCGCCGTCGACAACCAGCTCGCGGTCCGCGTCGGCCGCGAGCAGCACCTGTGCCTGCTCCAGCAGGCGGGCCGGAGCGGCCACCCAGCGCAGGTAAAGCGCCTGCGCGACGAATGCGGCCACGACGATCAGCATCAGCGTCGTCAGCACGACCAGGGCGGAGTGCGGCGCGACAACGGCAACGACCGCGCGACGCGCCTCGTCACCGATCGCCGAACCGACCAGCAGGACAGTCGCGGCGATCCACAGCCCGACGACGATCGCGGTGCCGGCCGCTGCGACGGCGACGACGGCCAGCAGCCGCCGGTCTCGCTTCACCGCGCCCCTTCGAGCATCTCGCGCACCTTCTGCACCAGTTCCCGCGTGGAAAAGGGCTTGGTCATGTACGCGTCGGCACCGACGCCCAGTCCCTTCGCCACGTCGGCGTCGCGGCCCTTGGCGGTGAGCATCAGCACCAGGGTGTCCCTGACGGCCTCGTCGGCTCGCAGCTCCTGGCAGACCTCGAAGCCGGTCTTCCTCGGCATCATCACGTCGAGCAGCACGAGCCGCGGCCGCTCCCTGCGCACCACGTCCAGCGCTTCCTGACCGTCGCGCGCCAAGTGCACTTCGTAGCCCTCGCGCTTCATCAGGTACTCGAGCGAGACCAGGATGTTCGGCTCGTCGTCGACGATCAGAATCTTGTCGGTCATTCGCGGTCTCCCCGTAGCCGTCCCGCCGCCCCCGCTCGCGAGCCTTCAGCCCTTGTCGCGCGCGGCTGCCGTATGGGCGTGCCGCCCCACCGCGAAACTGGCGAAGAACTTGCACCAGATCGTGGTTCCGGCAATTGCGGTCCACTGGTCGTATTCCAGCACGCCGAGCGCCACTCCCACAATCACGAACACCGCGACCACGCCGGCCATCGCATTGATCACGAATTCATAGGGCGCCCACTTCGCCGGATCGGGCGGCGACTCGCCGCGCTTGAGCGCAACCTCCGAGAAGTCGCGCTTGTAGGCGATTCGCCAGGCGCGACGCAGCCAGAAGAACGCCATCGGAAACAGGGCGAGGAAGAGGATCCAGGTCAGCGCGACGCCGACGTCGAAAACCATGCGCAGCTCCGGATGAAAAAGGCCTCGCCGGCAAAGCCGGCGAGGCCCGGTCGTCGCGACACCCGGGGGTTGCCCGGGTAACGCGAGGTCAGTGGGCGCCGTCGACGGCCTTCGAACCGCGCGGAATGCGTACCGCCTCGACCATCGCCTGGATGTGCTCAGGCGGCTCCTTGGTCACCTTGTCGACCAGGAACGCGACCGCGAAGTTCACCAGCGCGCCGATCGCGCCGAAGGCCTCCGGAGTGATGCCGAAGAAGCTGTTCGGGCCTCCGATCAGGTCCAGGTAGCCGGTGCCCTTGATGAAGAACAGCCCCTTGTGCGCGAACACGTAGAACAGCGTGATGAACAGGCCGGACAGCATGCCCGCCATCGCGCCTTCCTTGTTCATCTTCTTGCTGAAGATGCCCA
>JAHEDO010000094.1 GCA_024641185.1 Burkholderiaceae bacterium
CGTCTTCCTGCTCGAACAGCTGGTCAACGGCCTGGTGCTCGGCGGCTACTACCTGCTGCTCGCGCTCGGCCTGTCGCTGATCTTCAGCGTCGGCGGCGTCGTCAACCTCGCGCACGGCGCGTTCTACGCGCTCGGCGCCTACGCGGCGGTCGAGATCACGCGCCTGCTGGGCTTCGGCCCCGCGGTGCTCATTTCACCGGTGCTGGTGGGAGTGCTCGGCATCGCGTTCGAGCGCTTCCTGCTGCGCCGCTTCTACACGTCGGATCCGATCCTGAGCCTGCTGGTCACCTTCGGGCTGGCGATGGTCGCCGAGCAGGCGATCCGCATGATCTGGGGCGCGGCGCCGCTGGCCGCGTCGATGCCCGCCGCGCTCAAGGGCCACGTCGTCGTGGGCGAGTTCCTTTTCTCGCGCTACCGGCTGCTGCTGCTGGCGGTGGTCGCCGCGGTGATGCTGGGCGTGTGGCTGCTGCTGAACAAGACCGCGTTCGGCCGCGTGGTGCGGGCCGGCGTACAGCGCCCCGACATGGTCGCGGCGCTGGGCATCCGGCTGCAGCCGTACATGCTCGCGATCGTCGTGCTCGGCGTGGCGATGGCGGCGCTGGGCGGCGCGCTGTTCGGACCGATCGCGGTGGTGCATCCGGCGATGGGCGCCGAGATCATGACGGTGGCCTTCGTCGTCGTCGTCATCGGCGGCCTCGGCAGCTTCTGGGGCGTGGTGCTCGCGGCGCTGCTGGTCGGCGTGGTGCGCGGCGTCACGATCCACTTCATGCCCGCCGCGGGCGAGGCCTCGATGTACGTGCTGATGTTCCTCGTGCTGATGCTGCGTCCGCGCGGCCTGCTCGGCGAGCGGATCGAGCGCTTCGAATGAGCGGTGCCGACATGACCCCGGGATATCGCCTGCCGAAGTACCGGCCGCTGTGGATCGGTGCGCTCGCGCTGATCGTGCTGCCGCCGGCACTCCTGGGCCTCGGGTTGACGATGGATACCGCGGCGGTCGTCGTGATCTTCACGATCGCCTCGATGGGGCTGAACCTGCTGGTGGGCTACACCGGCCTGACCTCGTTCGGCCACAGCACCTGGTTCGGCATCGGCGCCTACGCGGGCGCGCTCGCGCAGAAGCACTGGTTTCCCGGGCAGATCGTGGTGCCGATCCTGTTCGCGATCGTCTTCGTGGCGCTGCTGTCGACGGTGGTCGGTGCGCTGGTGCTGCGCCGGCGCGGCGTGTACTTCTCGCTGCTCACGCTGGCGCTCGCCGCCCTCACCTACGCGATCGCATTCCGGTGGACCGACCTCACCGGCGGAGAGAATGGTCTGGGCGGGCTCGCGCGCGGGCGCATCGGCCCGGTCGATCTGGATGATGCGTTGTCCTTCTACGCACTGGTCGCGCTGATCGCGTTCGGCGTGCTCTACGCGCTGCTGCGCGTGGTGCGCTCCCCGTTCGGGCACACGCTCGTCGCCATCCGCGAGAACCAGCAGCGGGCGACCTTCCAGGGTTACGACATCGACCGCTACAAGCTCGGCGCCTTCGTGCTGTCGGCCAGCGTCACCGGGCTGGCCGGTGCGCTGCTCGGCTTTCACCACTACCTGGTCTCGGCCGAGGCGACCTCGGTGGCCTTCTCGGGCGAACTGCTCGCGATGGTGGTGATCGGCGGGATGCACAGCTTCCTGGGCCCGGCGCTTGGCGCCCTGTTCTACATCCTCTTTCGCGAACTGATCTCGATCTGGACCGGCGACTGGCTGCTGTGGTTCGGGCTGATCTTCGTCGGCTTCGTGCTGTTCTCGCCGAGCGGACTGGTCGGCGTCTGGGCACAGCTGAAGCGGCGCTGGCGCCCCGCGCCGCAGGAAAGCGCGGCGATGAGCCGGCGCAGGATCTACGAAGGCCTGCCACTGCCGGGCTTCCTGCGGCCGCCCGCGCGCCAGGGCGAAGTGCTCGTGGTCGACGCGGTCTCCAAGCACTTCGGCGGCATCCGGGCCGTCGACAAGGCGGGACTGACGGTCGTCAACGGCGAGATCCACGCGCTGATCGGGCCGAACGGCGCGGGCAAGACCACCATGTTCAATCTGATCTCCGGCATGTTCACGCCGGACGCGGGCACGGTGCGGCTGAACGGAAAAGCGATCGAACGGCTCCCCGCGCAGCGCATCTGCCAGCGCGGGCTGGCGCGCTCGTTCCAGATCACGAACCTGTTTCGCGGGCTGTCGATCTACGAGAACCTGCGGCTGTCGCTGCAGGCGCGTCACCCGGCGCGCGCGAACGCGTGGCGCGACATCGACAGCTATGCCGACGTCCACGCGCAGACCGCCGAGCTCGTGAAATTTCTCGGACTCGAGGGGATCGAGGACATCCTGGGCGGGGACCTGTCGTACGGCGGACAGCGCCTGGTCGACCTGGGCATCGCGCTCGGCTCCAAGCCGCAGGTGCTGCTGCTCGACGAGCCGCTGGCCGGCCTGGCCGCCGCGGAACGCGAGCGCGTGTCGCACCTGGTCCGGACGATCTCGACGAACATCCCGGTACTGATCGTCGAGCACGACATCGACCGGGTGCTCGGCTTCTCGCAGCGCGTCACCGTGATGAACGAGGGCGCCGTGCTGATGGCGGGCACGCCGGACGAGGTCCGGTCCGACCGCCGCGTGCAGGAGGTCTACACCGGCACCGGCACGCCACCGGTCACCGGCCGGCTCGCAGGCGAGGCGCGCGACCGGCCCCAGCTGCTTCGCTTCGAGCGGGTCAACGCGTTCTACGGCAAGAGCCACATCCTGATCGACGCGAGCCTCGACGTTCGCGAGAACGAGATCGTGGCGCTGCTCGGGCGCAACGGCGCGGGCAAGACGACGCTGCTCAAGGCGCTGGCCGGCCTGCTGCCGCCGGCCTCGGGCAGGATCGAGTACACCGGGCAGGAGATCGCGGGCCTGCCGGCGCCGACGATCGCGCGGATGGGCATCGGCTACGTGCCCCAGGGCCGCGGGCTCTTCGCCGGCATGACGGTCGCGGAGAACCTGTCGCTCGGGCGCCTGGCGCGGGACACCGACGGCAGCAACGGCGTCGTCTGGAGCGAGGCGCAGATCCTCGAATACTTTCCGCGGCTCAAGGACCGGATGAACGTCGCCGCCGACTATCTGTCGGGTGGCGAACAGCAGATGGTCGCGGTGGCGCGAGCGCTGTCGGGCAACGTCAGGCTGCTGCTGCTCGACGAGCCCTTCGAGGGGCTGGCGCCGTCCGTAGTGCAGGAGCTGTTCACCGTCTTCGACCAGCTGCGCCGGCACGTCTCGATCGTGATCGTCGAGCACAACCTGGACCTGGTGCTCGCGCTCGCCGATCGGGTGTTCGCGCTGGAGCGCGGCGAGGTGTTCCACGAGGGACCCGCCAAGGCGCTGCTCGAGGACCTCGACTACCGCAAGCAGATTCTGTGGCTGTGAAGCCATCGACACCATCGCGTTCGATCCCGGCAGCGCGCCGGGTCTCGGGCGCAGACGACGAGGAGGACAACGCGTGAACGACCGTAACGCAACCAGGGGCCGCGAGGCCGCAACACCGGCCATCGTCGCGCGGCTGCTCGTCGACGGAAAGTGGGTCGACGGCGAGGGGCCGGCCGTCACGGTGCTCGACAAGTACCGGCTGGAGCCGGCCGCGACGGTGACCACCGCGAGCCGCGCACAGGTCGAGCAGGCGCTCGCCGGCGCGCAGGCCGCATTTCGCGCCGGGGTGCCGGTCGCCTACGAGCGCGGTGCGGTGCTCGAGCGCGCGGCCGCGCTGGTGCTGGCGCGCGAAGCCGATTTCGTGCGCGCGATGCAGGCGGAAGCCGGCTTCACCGCGTCGGACGCGCGAGGCGAGGTGAAGCGCTGCGTGCAGACGCTGAAGCTGTCGGCGGAAGAGGCGCGGCGGCTGGCCGGCGACATGGTGCCGCTGGCGGGCGCGCCGCAACAGGGCGGTCGCATCGGCCTCACATTGCGCGTGCCGTTGGGCGTGGTGCTCGCGATCACGCCGTTCAATTCGCCGTTGAACACGGTCGCACACAAGATCGCGCCGGGCTTCGCGGCGGGCAATGCGGTGATCCTCAAGCCGTCGACCAACACCCCGCTCACCGCCTGCCTGCTGGCCGAGGTGCTGCTCGAGGCCGGGCTGCCGAGGGGCTTCCTGTCGGTGATCCACGGCAGTTCGCAGGTCGCGGGCTGGCTGATCGACGACGCGCGCGTGCGCTTCATCGCGTTCACCGGCAGCACCGAGGTCGGGCGCAGGATCCAGCAGTCCGCCGGACTGCGGCGAACGCAGATGGAGCTCGGGTCGATCGCCTGCACGATCCTGTGCGACGACGCCAGGCTCGACAGCGCATTGCCCAAGATCGTCAACGCCGGCTATCGCAAGGCCGGACAGGTCTGCACGTCGGTGCAGCTGCTGCTGGTGCACACATCGATCCTCGACGACGTTCAGTCGAGACTCACCGCACTGGTGAGCGCGCTGCCGTACGGCGACCCGTACGATCCGAAGACGGTGGTCGGGCCGCTGATCAGCGAGGCCGACGCGGTGCGCATCGACGCGTGGATCCGGGAGGCCGTCGCCGGCGGCGCCAGACGACTCGCGGGAGGCGAACGCAAGGGTGCGGTGGTGCCGCCGACACTTCTCGCGGCGATCGACGATTCGATGAAGGTCGGCGCCTGCGAGATCTTCGGGCCGGTGGTCTGCATCGTGCCCTACCGCACGCTCGACGAGGCGATCGCGCGCGTCAACGCGACGCCCTTCGGGCTGGCCACCGGCGTGTTCACCAACCGTCTCGACGACGCGCTCGCGGCCGCGCGACGCCTGGAGGTGGGCGGCGTGCACATCAATGAAACGTCGAGCTCGCGCGTGGACATGATGCCCTACGGCGGCTCGAAGGACAGCGGGTTCGGACGCGAAGGACCGCGCTACGCGGTGCACGAGATGACCGAGGAACGGATGATCACCATCTCCACGGAGAATTCGCGATAAGCAACGGACTGGCCCTGATCTTCGGCGGATCGTCGCCGATGACGCGCGGGGCGCCGGCAGGCGACGCCCCGCGACGCTGACCGCTCACGCGGCCTTGACCGCGATCTTGCGCGGATGCTTCTTCTGCGCCTCGACGGTCTTGGGCAGCGTCACCGACAGCACACCCTTGGTGAACTCGGCGGAGATCTTCGTCGCGTCCACACCCGACGGCAGGCCGAAGGAGCGCTCGAACATGCCGTAGCGGCGTTCGGACAGGCGATAGCCCTTCTTGGCTTCCTCCTTTTCCTGGCGCTTCTCGCCCTTGATGGTCAGGACGTCGTCGGAGACGCTCACCTCGATGTCCTTCTCTTCCATCCCGGGCAGCTCGGCGGTGACCTTGTAGCCCTGATCGGTTTCGGTGAAGTCCACGGCGGGAACACCGATGTCCATTTCGGGCATGCGCAGCGGCCAGTCCTCCAGCATCCTGCGGCCGAACGGCCAGCCGGACCAGCTCATCGCGAAATCGTCGAACAGCCTGTCGATCTCCTTCCTGAGGGAGACCAGCGGATAGCTGCTGCCCTTGACCGGCGCCTCGGCTGCGGGCGCCCTCTTGACCGGAACTGTCTTGGTGGTTTCGACCATGATGACCTTCTCCTTTGAGAGAGTCTGACCGGGGCCGAAGCGGCCGCGGTCGTGGTGTCGTGGCCGGCCACTTCGGAGGTCTTCGAGGCGACCTCGCGCACGATCTTCGCTTGCGCGTCGCCATCGAAGAGAACGATTCGGGCGGCCATGGCAATGGTTGCTGCGGCACGATATCTGTTACTGATACCGCCGGGCGCGCGCCACCACATTGCGACTTCTCATTGACTTTGCCGCCGGCGCTAATGCCTCCGGGAGACGCCAGGCGCTTCGTGTCGCTATTGCGCCGGTCCGGCCTCGAGCGCGAGCATCAGGTCGTACAAGACCCACGCGTCGCGCGCCTCCTCCTCGGACACCTTGCGGATCGCGTGACCGAACTGCACCGCGACGTAGTCGCCACGGTCGAGCGGCTCTTCGTGCAGCAGCAACAGGCTCACCTCGCGGACCACGCCTTTGGCCTCGCAGCGCGCGACCAGTCCGTCGATGGCGACAATCCGCATCGGCGTTGCCAGGCACATCGAGAGACCTCCGCTGCTGTTGCTCGCTGCCATCGTAATGCCGGGCCTCGAGCCTGGGATTGACAATCGTCAGTCACCTGCCGGCGCGTTGTGACTAGCATGGATGGGGGGTAGCAAGCGAGCGGCGAGCCGCGCAACAGCGCTCGTCGCGGTCGGCAGGAGGTTCCGGTGAGTTCCGGGCGATGCGAAACAGACGAGCGGGCCGCGAGCCGGACCGTGGTGCTGGGTATCGGCAATCCTCTGCTGACCGACGAAGGCGTGGGCATCCACGTGATCAACCGGCTCGGCGTGCAGTTCGGCCCCGACGCCGATGTCGACTGCGTCGACGGCGGAACACTCAGCTTCTCGCTGGCCGCGACGATCGAGGACACCCCGCGCCTGATCGTCGTCGATGCGGCGGAACTGGGCGCGGCCCCGGGTACGGTGCGCGTGTTCGAGGGCGCCGAGATGGACGCCTTCCTCGGAGCCAATCGCAAGCGCAGCGTGCACGAGGTAGGCCTGCTCGACCTGATGGCGGTCGCGCTGCTCTCCGGGCGTCTGCCCGAGTGCCGCGCGCTGGTGGCGATCCAGCCGGGCGTCGTCGACTGGGGCGAGCAACCCAGCGAGGCGGTGGCACTAGCGGTGCCTGTCGCCTGCGCTGCGGCGCGCGATCTGGCCGAGCGGTGGCGCGCGCACTCGCCGAGCGGCGGCGCCGATGAAGCGGCGGCGCCGAGGGGCGAACGACGCGCGCAGGCACGGCCGCGATGAACCGGCGCGCACGACCCGGAGGGCGAGCACCGGCTGGCGACACCGGATCCCCATCCGACGTCGCGCCCGACGCCATGGCGGTACAGGCGATGCTGCGGGAGATCGCCGCGCTGCTGGAGCGCCTGCTGCAGACCGGAGAACCCGGACAGATCGACCTGCGCAGCCTGCCGCTGTCGCCCGCAGGACGCGGGCTCCTGCGCGAATCGCTCGGTTCCGGCGAAGTCAGCGCCTCGATCCAGGCGCTCGGCGAGTCGACCGTCGAAGAGTCCCTGTACCCGGGCGTCTGGTGGATCACGCACCGCAACCTGGACGGCGATGTGATGGCCGAGGCGATCGAGGTCGCCTACGTTCCGGAGATCCTCTCCAGCGACCCGCAGGAAGCCAGTCGCGGCCTGCAGCGGCTGCGCGAGCGGCTGGCGACGACACGAGACGAGGAACCATGACCATGGAACCGACGAGACGCCAAGCGAATTTCTGGAGCACCGGCCACGGTGGCGCCGGCAGCGCAGACGGAAGTGCCGGCGACAGTGCGGCCGGCACCGGCGACGCCACAGCTGGAATCGGCAACGCCACGGCCGGCATCGGCAACGCCAGGGCCGGCACGCTGGGCGAGCGGCTCGCGCAGCGGGGCGTCAGCAGACGCGCGTTCATGAAGTTCTGCACGACGCTCGCCTCGCTTCTCGCGCTGCCGCCCGGGATGGCGCCGGTGATGGCGCAGGCGCTCGCCAGGGTCAAGCGCCCGTCGGTGATCTGGCTGTCGTTCCAGGAGTGCACCGGTTGCACCGAGTCGATCACGCGCGCCGATTCGCCGTCGATCGAGGCGATGATCTTCGACATGATCTCGCTCGACTATCAGGAAACGCTGATGGCCGCGGCGGGCACCGCTGCGGAAGCCGCGCGCGACGCGGTGATCAAGGAGAACTTCGGCAAGTACCTGCTGCTCGTCGACGGATCGGTGTCGACAAGGGACGGCGGCATCTACTCGACGATCGGCGGCATCAGCAACCTGGACATGCTCAGGGAGACCGCCAAGGGCGCGGCAGCAATCGTCGCGGTGGGCAGCTGCGCCGCGTTCGGCGGGCTGCCGAAGGCCAGGCCGAATCCCACCGGCGCGGTGCCCGTGTCGGAGGTGATCAAGGACAAGCCGATCGTCAACATCCCCGGTTGCCCGCCGATTCCGGCGGTGCTGGTCGGTACCCTCGCGCACTACCTGACGTTCGGCACGCTGCCGCAGCTCGACCGCCTCGGGCGTCCGGTCACTTTCTTCGGCGAGAGCATCCACGACCGCTGCTACCGGCGCCCGTTCTACGACCAGGGCAAGTTCGCAAAGACCTTCGACGACGAGGGCGCCCGCAAGGGCTGGTGCCTGTTCGAGCTCGGCTGCAAGGGGCCGGTCACCTACAACGCCTGCGCGACGCTGAAGTGGAACGGCGGCACCAGCTTCCCGATCCAGTCGGGCCACGGCTGCCTGGGCTGCTCGGAGCCGGACTTCTGGGACGCTGGCAGCTTCTACCAGCCGCTGTCCACGCCGATCGCGCGGCTCGGCCCCATGGCCGGCGGTGCGGCGATCGCCGCGGCAGCCGTCGGCGCCGCGGTTGCCGCCGCGAACCGCCGGCGCAAGGCGGCCGCCAAGGCCGCGCACCAGACCGCGACGAGCGACGACCTCGGAACGGGAACATGAGCGACGCGGCGAGTCCGGCGGACGCGGGGCCGGAGCGTCCGGCGACGCAGACGCAGACGCAACAAAGAGGCAAGCGATGAACGAGATGGAACTGCTGAACTGGGCGCGCGGGCCGGGCCTTCAGATTGCAAGCGCCGTATTCGTGGCGGGGATCGCGCTGCGCCTGTTCGAGATCTTCAGCCTGGGCCGCAGGAAGGACCTGTCGCCGGCGCGGCCGGGCCAAGGCGGCAGCGGCTGGCGCACGATGCTCATGCGTTCGTTTCCGCGGGCCCCGCTGATGCGCGGCGCGCTCGTCACCTACGTCAGCGGCTACGTGTTTCATCTGGGCATGTTCGTGGTGCTGCTGTTCTTCGTGCCGCACATCGACCTGTTCGCCAACCAGTTCGGCATCCGCTGGCCGGGCCTGCCCACCCCGCTGATCGACGTGATCGCGCTGCTGTCGATCGTCGCGCTTGCGGTCGCGCTGTTCCACCGGCTCTCGCATCCGGTCAAGCGGTTCCTGTCGACCTTCCAGGACTACGCGACCTGGCTGCTGACGTTCGCGCCGCTGGTCACCGGCTACTTTGCCTTCCACCACCAGCTGCTGCCCTACACGACGATGCTGGCGGTGCACATCCTGAGCGTGGAGCTGCTGATGGTGTTCTTCCCGTTCACCAAGCTGTTCCACGCGGTGAGCACCTTCGCGGCGCGCCGCTACACCGGCGCGATGCTGGCGCACAAGGGAGCCGAACTATGAGCGCGTCGTTCGAGCGCGGCGTCGAGGTCCTGCGCGAGATGATGGACTCGCCCACTGCGAGCTTCTTCTCGAG
The DNA here is from genome assembly GCA_024641185.1 of Burkholderiaceae bacterium. Lineage (GTDB taxonomy): Bacteria > Pseudomonadota > Gammaproteobacteria > Burkholderiales > Burkholderiaceae_E > Quisquiliibacterium. The sequence goes on from JAHEDO010000094.1 coordinate 9,340, forward strand.
CTGCGTGCACTGCGGACTCTGTGCCGAGGCCTGTCTGTTCTACACCGAGACCGGCGACCCGAAATACACGCCGATCCACAAACTCGAGCCGCTCAGGCGCCTCTGGCAGCGGGAGTACACGCTCATCGGGCGCATCGGAGCGCTGCTCGGCCTGGTGAAGCCGCCCACCGAGGCCGAGTTCGACGAGTGGAGCCAGCTCGTCTACGACAGCTGCACCCTGTGCGGGCGCTGCACCGTCGCCTGCCCGGTGGGCAACGACATCACCTTCATGGTTCGCAAGATCCGTGAAGGCTTCGCGATCGCCGGCTACGCGCCCGAGGGCCTGGTCCAGGCGACCAAGCGCACCATCGCGATCGGCGGCCCGATGGGCATCAAGCCGCCGGCCTTCCTCAACGTGGTCAAGTCGCAGGTCGCCGATGCGGGCCTCGAGATCCCGGTCGATCGCGAAGGCGTCGACTACCTGATCCTGATGTCCTCGATGGAAATCGTCGGCTACCCCGAGTACCTGGGCGCGCTGGCCAGGGTGCTGCACCAGGCGGGGCGCAGCTTCACCGTCTCGTCCGAGTCCTTCGAGGCCACCAACAGCGGCATCCAGATCGGCGTGTCAGACCTCGCGAAGGTGGTCGTCGGACGCATCGTGACGGTGGCCGAGAAGCTCAAGGTCAAGTGCGTGATCAGTCCCGAATGCGGACACGCGTTCACCGCGCTGCGCTGGGACGGCCCGAACCTTATCGGTCGGCCCTACGCTTTCGAGGTCAGGCACGTACTGGAGGTGCTCGCCGAGCTCGACACGCAGGGACGACTCCCGACCGAGGGCAAGACCGACGAGTCGGTCACCTTCCACGACCCCTGCCAGATCGTGAGGCGCGGCGGCGTGATCGACGAGCCCCGCCGGCTGCTCGGCAAGGTCGCCAGCGACGTGCGCGAAATGCAGGATCCGGGCGTGTGGAACTGGTGTTGCGGCGGCGGCGGCGGCGTGTCGGCCAACCATCGCGCGGAACCGCTGCGGTTGCAGGTGTTCCAGCGCAAGAAGCGCCAGATCGAGGACACCGGCGTGAAGACGGTGGTCACCGCCTGCGCGAACTGCCGCGACATGCTCGAGGCCGGCTTCGAGCACTACAAGATGGACGTCAAGGTCGTCGGGCTGACCGAGATGGTCGCGGAGCGGCTGAAGACTGAAGAGGCCTCGCAATGAACACCGTCGTCGTCGACCCGATCACCCGCATCGAGGGCCACCTGCGCATCGAGGCGCAGACCGACGATGCCGGCCGCATCACGCAGGCGTCGTCGGCCGGCACGATGGTGCGCGGCATCGAGCTGATCCTGCGCGGGCGCGACCCGCGCGACGCCTGGGCGTTCGCGCAGCGCATCTGCGGCGTGTGCACGCTGGTGCACGGCATCGCGTCGGTGCGAGCGGTGGAGAACGCGCTGAAGATCGAGGTGCCGCCCAACGCGCAGCTGATCCGCAACCTGATGATCGCGGCGCAGTATGTGCACGACCACGTGATGCACTTCTACCACCTGCACGCGCTGGACTGGGTCGACGTGGTCTCGGCGCTGAGTGCCGACCCGAAGGCGACCTCGGAGCTCGCGCAGTCGATCAGCGGCTACGCGAAATCCTCGCCCGGGTACTTCGCCGACACGCAAAAGCGCCTGAAGACCTTCGTCGAGGGCGGACAGCTCGGCATCTTCGCCAACGGCTACTGGGGTCACCCGGCCTACAAGCTGCCGCCCGAGGCGAACCTGATGGCGGTCGCCCACTACCTCGAAGCCCTGTCGTGGCAGCGCGAGGTCGCCAAACTGCACACGATCTTCGGCGGCAAGAACCCCCACCCGAACTTTCTCGTGGGCGGCGTGCCGTCGGCAATCAGCGAACAGGGGGGCGCTACGGGCGGGGGTCAGGCCGGCACCGCACTGAACGTCGGCGGGCTGCAGAAGGTCAAGAACATCATCGACGAGATGCGCGCCTTCGTCGACCAGGTCTACCTGCCGGACACACTCGCGATCGCGGGCTTCTACAAGGACTGGGCTGGGCAGGGCGAAGGCCTGGGCAACTTCATGACCTACGGCGACTTTCCCGCAAAGGGCATGTCCGACCCCGCGAGCATGCTGATCCCCGCGGGCGTGATCCTGAATCGCGATCTGTCGACGATCCATCCGGTGGACCTGCAGGCCGACGATCAGATCCAGGAGTATGTCGCG
>JAHEDO010000310.1 GCA_024641185.1 Burkholderiaceae bacterium
CGTACATGCCGGCGGCGATGTCGGCGATCGAGGCGCCCGCCTTCGACGGCGTCTCCTCGGTGCCGGTGACCGACACGAAACCGGCCTCGCTCTGGATCAGCAGGTCGTAGGCCTTGCGGTCCCGGTAGGGGCCGTCGCCGCCGTAGCCCGAGATGTCGCAGACGATGATGCCGGGCTTGCGCGCGGCGAGCGCTTCGTACGAAAGCCCGAGCCGAGCCGCCGCGCCGGGCGCGAGGTTCTGAACGACCACATCGGCCTGCTCGAGGATGAGCCGCTGCAGGATCTCGCGCGCGCCCGGGTGCTTGAGGTCGAGCGTGAGGCTCTCCTTGGAGCGGTTGGTCCAGACGAAGTGCGAGGCCATGCCGCGCACGCGCTCGTCGTAGGCCCGCGCGAAGTCGCCCACGCCCGGACGCTCGACCTTGATCACCCGGGCGCCCAGGTCGGCGAGCTGGCGGGTGGCGAAGGGCGCCGCGATCGCGTGCTCCAGGCTGACGACGGTGATGCCTTCGAGGGCTCTGGTCATGGTCTCTTCGGATCCTGTGCCGGTGACGCGCCGTGCCTCAGGCCAGCGCCGCTGTCGCGTCCATCGTCAGCCAGCCCTCGTGGTCGTGTGCCCACAGGCGGACCGATCGCCCGTCGGGCGAAGGTTCGCCACGGACGCTGAACGGATGCAGGTCGAAGGTCGGACGCACCGCGCGGAAGCTGAATCCGGTCACGCGCGCTTCGGGACGCTCGCGCCGCAGCAGGTCGAGCAGCAGCGTGGCGATCAGCGGCCCGTGCACCACCAGCCCGGGATAGCCCTCGACCCCGGTCACGTAGCGCCGGTCGTAGTGGATCCGGTGACCGTTGAAGGTAAGCGCCGAGTAGCGGAACAGCAGCACGTCGTCGGGCACGATCTCGCGTCGCCAGGTCGAGGACTGCGGCGCGGCCTGCGGCGACGGGACGGGATCGCCGGGGCGCGCCGCGTCGCGATAGACGATGTCGTGGAATTCGACCAGCGCCGGCGAGGCGCGCGCCTCGCCCCTGAAGACCTCGTGGCGGACCTTCACGAAGACCAGTGTGCCGCTGCGCCCGGATTTCTCGTTCACGCCCTCGATCGTCGAGACCCGGGTCAGCGCGTCGCCCACGCGCAGCGGCTCCCGGAACTCGAGCTGGCTGCCGGCCCACATCCTGCGCGGCAGCGGCACCGGCGGCATGAACCCGCCGCGCCGGGCGTGACCGTCCGGCCCGATCTCGGACTGGCGGTGCACCGGCAGGAAGTAGAGCCAGTGCCAGAGCGCCGGCAGCACGGTGCCGGTCGCGGGCCGCTCGGGCGGGTGGTCGAGCGTGGCCGACAACGCGGCGTACGGCGTCGCGGTCACTACGTCGGTGACGGTCTCGCTGCGGCCGATCCATTCGGACAGATTCATCGTTCGCCTCCTGATTCATCGGTCATCGTCACTTGCCCCCGAGCGTCGCGAAGTCCCTGCGCTCCATCAGCCACGACACCGCGAACCCGAACACCAGGCCCCAGAACGGCGCGCCGATGTTGAAGACGGGCACATTGGCCACGGTGACGATGAAGGCGACCAGCGCGCCGAGCGTGAAGCGGTCCCGGAAAGACACGTTGAACGCGGTCTGCAGCACCCGCAGCATCGCCAGGCCGGCGATCGTCGCGATGAAGGCCTTCGGCGAACCCAGCATCAGCCGGGTGAAGAGCGGCGCGAACAGGCCGAAGCCGATCGCCAGCACGCCGACCAGCACGCCGCCGGTGTAGTGGCGGTGCTTCTCGCCCGAACTGGAGATCAGTGCGTTCGTGGGACCGGTCAGGCAGGTCGAGACCGAGCCGACCATCGCGGTGATCATCGACCAGGCGCCGCAGCCGATCGTCACCGCGTTGATCGGAGCCTTGTGGCCGACCGCGTCGAGCACCGCGAAGCCCTGGCCGTTCTGCACCACCAGCACGGTGATCGCGAGCGGCACCACCAGCTCGAGCATCGCCTGCCAGGAGAACTCCGGCGTGTACAGATTCGGGCGCACGAAGGCCTCGCCGGTCGCGGCTGCGGAGTCGAAGCTGCCGAACGCGAAGATCAGCGCCGCCCCGACGACCATCGCGCCGATCAGCGGCGGCACGCGTCGCCCGAGCGCGGGCACCGCGTTCAGCGCGAGGAATGCGATCACCATCGGCGCGGCCAGCCGCAGGTCGTCGCGCAGCGCCAGCACCAGGTCGACGCCGAACTTCAGGAACACGCCGGCGACCATCCCCATGACGATGGGCATGGGCAGCGCCTGCATCACGCGCTTGAACCAGCCCGAGACACCGAGCAGCAGCATCAGCACGCCGGTCGCGAGGAAGGCGCCGATCACCTGCGGGAAACTCAGGTGGCCCAGCGCGGGCCCGACCAGCACCGCGCCCGGGATGGTCCAGAAGAACACCAGCGGCTGGCGGTAGTACCAGCAGAACGCGACGCTGAGCACCCCGTTCACCGCGAACGAGCCGAAGATCCAGGAGGCGAGGTCGGACTGCGAGAGCCCGCCGGCGGTGCCGACCGACAGGATGATCGCGACCGGGCCGCTTGCGGCGAAGATGAAACCGATCAGGCCGTTGGCGGCGTAGACCGTTCCGAAGTCCGCGAGGACCTGGCGCAGTGATGGCGGACGCTGGGCGGGGCGTTCGAAGGGCATCGGCGAAGCTTACTTCAGGCGTGCGCGGGGGCGAGCGCGGCATCCTGCCCCCGGGGCTGCGCGTGGAACTGATCGACGGGGGGATCATCGAGACGCCACCGATCGGGCCGCCGCACTCCGGAATCCTGAACCGCTTTATCGACCTGCTGGCCATTCTCTGCCACGGCCTGGCGGCGCGACTTCCGAGTCACCGTGGTGCGCGGGCGCGGCACGAGCTGCCGCAACGCTCGGTCTACATTGGGCGGGATCCGCCTAAGATGAGGCGGCGTGCTGCAGATATTGGTGGACGAAAGCGATTGCCATGCTGCCTTCCCCGACTGCGGCCGCAACGCGCTTGACCTTGCTCGCACGCACATCGCCGCACGCGAAGATGCCCGGGACGCTCGTTTCGAGCAGGTACGGATCCCGATTGTGCGACCAGCGCCCGGCTTTCACCGTATCGTCTCCGGTCAGGACATACCCGTGCGCATCGCGCGCGATCTCGGTTGGCAGCCAATCAGTCTCCGCGTCG
>JAHEDO010000311.1 GCA_024641185.1 Burkholderiaceae bacterium
ATGTTCACCTACTTCACCGATCGCGACGGCAAGTTCCAGCTCTGCGCGCTCGCCGAGAGCGGCTTCGATCCGCTGGCCCGCACGACCAAGTTCATGCTGACCGAAGAAGCGCACCACATGTTCGTCGGCGAGAGCGGCATCTCGCGCGTGATCCAGCGCACCTGCCAGGCGATGAACGAGCTGAAGACCGACGACCCGGCCAAGCTGCGGGCCGCCGGCGTCATCGACCTGCCGACGATCCAGCGCTACCTGAACTTCCACTTCAGCGTGACCATCGACCTGTTCGGCGCCGACGAGTCGAGCAACGCGGCGATCTTCTACAGCACCGGCCTGAAGGGCCGCTTCGAGGAGGGCAAGCGCAACGACGACCATCTGCTCAAGGGCGGCACCTACAAAGTGCTCGCGGTCCAGGGCGGACAGATCGTCGAGCGCGAGGTGCCGATGCTCAACGCGCTCAACGAAGTGCTGCGCGACGACTACATCAAGGACTCGATCGGCGGCGTGGGCCGCTGGAACAAGGTGATCGAGAAGGCCGGGATCCCGTTCCGCCTGACGACGCCGCACAAGGCCTTCCACCGCAACATCGGGTCGCTCGCGCAGGCGAAGGTCTCGCCGGACGGGCGCGTGCTGTCCGACCACGAGTGGAACGCCAACGTCGAGAAATGGCTGCCGACCGACACCGATCGCGCCTTCGTCGCGTCGCTGATGGGCCGCGTGGTCGAGCCGGGCAAGTTCGCCAACTGGATCGCACCGCCGGTCGTCGGCATCAACCGCCAGCCGATCGACTTCGAGTACGTCCGCTTCAACTGAGGTCACCGGTGGCGCGGTGGGGGCAGGGCGCGCGCGGCGCGCGATGCGCCCTTCGCGCTCCGTGCACCCCAGCGACTTCGAGCCCCGAGGAATCCGCACGATGGACATGGCCGACAGCGCAGTCATCAAGCAGCACCTGATCGACCCCGAGATCTGCATCCGCTGCAATACCTGCGAAGCGACCTGCCCGGTCGGCGCTGTCACGCACGACTCGAACAACTACGTGGTCGACGCGACGAAGTGCAACCTGTGCATGGACTGCATCCCGCCGTGCCCGACCGGCTCGATCGACAACTGGCGCGTGATGCCCAGGGCAAAGGCCTACACCGTCGAAGAGCAACTCGGCTGGGACGAGCTGCCCGCCGAATGGACGGCAGAACAGCTCGAGGCCGAAGGCGTCAGCGCGGACGCCGAAGCGGCGCTCGAGTCGAAAGCGGGGAGTCCGGCGGAGTCCGCGGCGACCTCGTCGGCGGTAGACGGAGAGGTGTTCAACGCCGCCGCCTGCGGCGCGACCGTGCCGCCCTGGTCGGCGGCACACGCCTATACCAACCTGTACGGCCCGAAGGCGGCGGAGAAGTTCGTGACCGCGACGGTGGTGGGCAACGTGCGCGTCACCGAAGCCGGCACCGAGTACGACACCCACCACATCATGCTCGACTTCGGCACGATGCCGTTCCCCGTGCTCGAGGGCCAGTCGATCGGCGTGATCCCGCCGGGGGCCGACGCCGCGGGCCGGCCCCATCACGCCCGTCAGTATTCGATCGCGAGCCCGCGCAACGGCGAGCGGCCCGGCTACAACAACCTGTCGCTCGCGGTGAAGCGCGTGCTCGAGGACCACCAGGGCAATCCGGTGCGCGGGGTGGCGTCCAACTACCTGTGCGACCTGAAGGTCGGCGACAAGGTGCAGGTGATCGGACCGTTCGGCGCGTCGTTCCTGATGCCGAACCACCCGCGCTCGAACATCGTGATGATCTGCACCGGCACCGGCAGCGCGCCGATGCGCGCGATGACCGAGTGGCGCCGGCGCCTGCGGCAGTCGGGCAAGTTCGACGGCGGCAAGCTGATGCTGTTCTTCGGCGCGCGCACGAAAGAGGAGCTGCCGTACTTCGGGCCGCTGAAGAGCCTGCCGAAGGACTTCATCGACATCAACCTCGCGTTCTCGCGCACCCCGGGCCAGCCGAAGCACTATGTGCAGGACCTGATGCGCGAGCGCGCCGCCGACCTCGCGGTATTGCTCAAGGACCCGAACACCTGCATCTACGTCTGCGGCCTGAAGGCGATGGAAGACGGCGTGGTGCTCGCGCTGCGCGACGTGGTGCAAAAGGCCGGCATGTCGTGGGAGACGGTCGCGGCCGCGCTGAAGAAGGAAGGCCGGCTGCACCTCGAGACCTACTAGACATCGCGCTCGCCCGCCGATCAGTGCGAACTGCAGTATTCTGCAGTTCATGGGTCTCGCAGGAAAAACCGAAGACGAACTCGCGTTTCTCGGCCAGCTCGGCATGAGGGTTCGTCGCGCCCGCTCGAAGGCGGGATTGACCAGGCGTGGTCTCGCGCAACGCTCGGGTGTCTCCGAGCGCTATCTCGCGCAGCTGGAGTCCGGCGACGGCAACATCTCGATCCTGCTGATCCGGCGGGTGGCGACCGCGCTGGGCGCGGACCTGCACGAGCTGATCGGACAGCGCGTGGACACCGGGCGTCGCGGTCGCATCGCACTGATCGGACTGCGGGGTGCAGGCAAGTCGACGCTCGGGGCGAAGCTGGGCGCCGCACTGCAGCTGCCGTTCTTCGAGCTCGACGGCGAGATCGAGCGCGAGTTCGGCGTGCCGCTGGAGAGCGTGTTCACCATGTACGGCCAGGATGCTTATCGCGAAGGCGAACGCCGCGCACTCCTCCGGCTGATCGACGAAAACGAGCGCTGCGTGATCGCGACCGGCGGCTCGCTGGTGGTCGAATCCCAGACCTACCAGCTGCTGCGCAGCCGCTGCATGACGATCCGGCTGCGTGCCACCCCCGAGGACCACATGAGCCGCGTCGTCGCTCAGGGCGATCTTCGCCCGCTGCGCGGACGCGAGCACGCGATGGTCGAATTGCGCACGATCCTGGCCCAGCGCGAGCGGCTCTACGCGCTGGCCGACGCCACGATCGACACCAGCGCCAACAACGAGGACGCCTCGCTGCAGCTGCTGACGGCGAAGGTGAACGAGCTGGCGGGCGACGCACCGTCGGCGCAGCCGGAGGCGCCCGACGCGTCCACCGGGCACGCCGGGCACGCCGGGCACGCCGGGCAAGCCGGGGACGCCGGGGACGCCGGGGACGCTGCGCCTTCAGAGAAGGGCTAGTCGAACA
>JAHEDO010000312.1 GCA_024641185.1 Burkholderiaceae bacterium
CTGCTCTTCCTGGCGGCCGGCTCGGTGATCATCGGCATGCACCACGACCAGGACATCCGCAACATGGGCGGCCTGCGCAAGTACATGCCGATCACCTGGATCACCTCGCTGGTCGGCTCGCTCGCGCTGATCGGCACGCCGTTCTTCTCGGGCTTCTACTCGAAGGACGAGATCATCGATGCGGCGAGGTTCGCCAACGTCCCGGGCGCCGGGTTCGCCCACTTCGCGGTGCTCGCGGGCGTCTTCGTGACCGCGTTCTACTCGTTCCGGATGTACTTCCTGGTCTTCCACGGCAAGGAGCGCTGGGGCAAGAGCCACCACGGTCACGGCGACGACGAGAAGCACGCGGACGCGACCGGCCACGACGACCACCACCACGGGCTGGCTGCGGGCGACAAGCCGCACGAGTCGCCGGCGGTGGTGACGGTGCCGTTGATGCTGCTGGCGATTCCCTCGGCGCTGATCGGACTGTTCACGATCAAGCCGATGCTCTTCAGCGACTTCTTCAACGGCGTGATCGCCGTCGCAGAGCGGCATCCGGCGATGGAGAACCTCACGCACCACTTCCACGGCTGGTTCGCGATGGCGACACACGCGCTGACGAACTGGCCCTTCTGGCTGGCCGTGGCCGGCGTCGTGTCCGCCTGGTATTGCTACCTGGTGAACCCGGCCCTTCCCGCCGCGATCAAGCGCTCGTCGGGCCCCATCTATCGACTGCTGGACAACAAGTACTACCTCGACCGCTTCAACGAGTTCTTCTTCGCGGGCGGCGCGCGCCTGATCGGCCGGGGCTTGTGGAAAGCCGGTGATCAAGGGCTGATCGACGGTATTGCGATCAACGGCAGTGCCCGACTGGTGGGTTGGATCTCGTCGCTGGTGCGGCAGGTGCAGTCGGGCTTCATCTATCACTACGCGATCGCGATGATCCTGGGTGTGGCGGTCATGCTGTGGTGGTTCGTCCCCCTGGTCAACCGCTGAGCAAAGAGCACGTCACGTCATGAGTTCCGCCTTCCCGTACCTGAGCGCAGCGATCTGGATCCCGATCATCGCGGGCGTTTTCGTGCTCGCGCTTGGCAACGACCGCAATGCCGGTGTCGTGCGCGGCGTCTCGCTCGCCGGGGCCCTGTTGGGGCTGCTCGCGACCTTGCCGTTGTTCTCGCAGTTCGACCGTTCGAGCGCGGACATGCAGTTTGTCGAACTGCTTCCCTGGATCGACCGCTTCAACGTCAACTATCACCTCGGCGTGGACGGACTGTCGGTCTGGTTCGTGCTGCTCACCGCCTTCATCACGGTGATCGTGGTGATCGCCGGCTGGGAAGTGATCCAGGAGCGCGTCGCCCAGTACATGGCGTCCTTCCTGATCCTCTCGGGGCTCATGATCGGCGTGTTCTGCGCGCTCGACGGCCTGCTGTTCTATGTGTTCTTCGAAGCGACGCTGATCCCGATGTACGTCATCATCGGCGTGTGGGGCGGGCCGAACCGTGTGTATGCGGCCTTCAAGTTCTTCCTGTTCACGCTGGCCGGCTCGCTGCTGACACTGGTCGCGCTGATCTACCTGTATTTCAAGTCCGGGTCCTTCTCGATCCTGGAGTGGCACGCGCTGCCGCTCTCGCTGCACGAACAGGTGATGATCTTCCTGGCGTTTCTGGTCGCGTTCGCGGTCAAGGTGCCTATGTGGCCGGTGCACACCTGGCTGCCCGATGCGCACGTCGAGGCGCCGACCGGCGGCTCGGTGGTGCTGGCGGCGATCATGCTCAAGCTCGGCGCTTACGGATTCCTGCGGTTTTCGTTGCCGATCACGCCTGACGCGAGCCACGAGCTGTCGTGGCTGATCATCGGCATGTCCCTGATCGCGGTCGTGTACATCGGTTTCGTCGCGCTGGTCCAGACCGACATGAAGAAGCTGGTGGCCTACTCGTCGATCGCGCACATGGGGTTCGTGACGCTGGGCTTCTTCATGTTCAATCAGCTGGGCGTGCAGGGGGCCATCGTGCAGATGGTCTCGCACGGGTTCGTGGCCGGCGCCATGTTCCTTTGCATCGGCGTCATGTACGACCGCCTGCACTCGCGCAACATCGCCGACTACGGCGGCGTGGTGAACACGATGCCCAAGTTCGCGGCGCTGTTCATGCTCTTCGCGATGGCCAACAGCGGACTTCCGGCGACGTCGGGCTTCGTCGGCGAGTTCTTCGTGATCCTGGGCGCGGTCCAGTACAACTTCCTGGTCGCACTGATCGCGGCGACCACGCTCATCCTCGGCGCGGCCTACTCGCTGTGGATGTACAAGCGGGTGGTTTTCGGAGCGGTGGCCAACGAGAAGGTCGCGGGGCTTCACGACCTGAACCGGCGCGAGTTCTGGATGCTGGTGGCGGTGGCGGTGGCGGTCATGTGGATGGGGCTGTATCCCAAGCCTGTGACGGACATGACGGACGCTTCGGTGGACAAGCTGCTCAAGCACGTCGCCGTCTCCAAGATCAAGTAAGACGACATGGAAAACCTCAACATCCTGACGGCGCTGCCCGAGATCGTTCTGGCGATCACGGCGTCGCTCGTGCTGATTGCCGACGTCGTCGCGGGGCGGGGCCTCAAGGGGGCGCCGGTCGTGGGCGTGGAGCGGCTCGCGCTGTTCGCGCTGCTTGCCCCGTTGTTCGCCGTCATCAGCCAGTTCGGGTCGCCGGTGACCTATGCGCTGAACGGGATGTACGTGGCCGACGACATGGGACGGGTGCTCAAGCTGTGCGCCATCCTGGCGACGGGCGCAACGCTGATCTACTCGCGCACCTACATCGCTGACCGGGAAATGTATCGCGGCGAGTTCTACGCGCTCGCACTGTTCGCGCTGCTCGGCCAGATGGTGATGATCTCGGCCAACAACCTGCTGGTCGTCTACCTCGGGCTCGAACTGATGTCGTTGAGCCTGTACGCGCTGGCGGCGCTGCGTCGCGACGCAGGCACGGCCACGGAAGCCGCGATCAAGTACTTCGTGCTCGGCGCGCTGGCCTCGGGCTTCCTGCTCTACGGCATGTCGATGATCTACGGCGGCACCGGCAGCCTGGATATTCGGGAGATCGCAGGCGCGCTCGGTTCCGGCGCTGCGGATCGCACGGTGCTGGTCTTCGGAGTGGTCTTCATCGTC
>JAHEDO010000095.1 GCA_024641185.1 Burkholderiaceae bacterium
GACACGATCACCGGCGAAGCCCGCGACGTCGCGCAGGTGCTGGGCGCCATCGCCCGGGAGATCGTCATGCGCGACCGGCCGTTCGGCCGGCCGGTGGCGCTGGTGTCCGGCGGCGAGTGCACGGTGACGGTGCGCGGCAAGGGTCGCGGCGGGCGCTGCAGCGAGTTCCTGCTCGCACTGGCGCGCGAGCTCGACGGCGTGCCGGGCGCCTGGGCGATCGCCGCGGACACCGACGGCATCGACGGCGTCGAGGACAACGCGGGGGCGCTGCTGACGCCGGATTCGCTGGCGCGGGCGCGCCTGGCCGGGCTCGACGCGCGGCGCATGCTCGACGACAACGACGGCTACGGGTTCTTCCACGCGCTCGACGATCTGGTGATCACCGGGCCGACGCGCACCAACGTCAACGATTACCGGGTGATCCTGCTGTTGCCCGACTGACCGTTCAGCACGAGATTTCAAAAGTGGCCACCGACGAACTGACCATCACCCGCCCCGACGACTGGCACCTTCATCTGCGCGACGGCGACGCGCTCGCCGCGGTGGCGGGCGCGAGCGCGGCGCAGTTTGCGCGGGCGATCGTGATGCCCAACCTGAAGCCGCCGGTGACCACCGTCGATCAGGCCCGCGCCTATCGGGACCGCGTCCTCGCCGCGCTGCCTCCCGGAGCCGACTTCGATCCGCTGATGACGCTCTACCTGACCGACAACACGAGCGCGGCGCAGATCCGCGAGGCGGCGCGCTCGGGCTTCGTCCACGGCGTGAAGCTGTATCCGGCCGGCGCGACGACGAATTCGGACGCCGGGGTGACCGACATTCGTCTCGCCAGTGCGGCGCTCGAGGCGATGCAGGCCGAGGGGCTTGCGCTGCTCGTGCACGGCGAGGTCACCGATCGCGACGTCGACGTGTTCGATCGCGAGAAGGTCTTCATCGACCGGGTGATGATCCCGCTGCGGCGCGACTTCCCGGCGCTGCGCATCGTCTTCGAGCACATCACCACGATGCAGGCAGCCCAGTACGTGCGCGACGCCGACGACGGCATCGGCGCGACGATCACCGCCCATCACCTGCTCTACAACCGCAACGCGATCTTCGCGGGGGGCCTGCGCCCGCACTGGTACTGCCTGCCGGTGCTCAAGCGCGAGGAGCACCGCCGCGCGCTGCTCGAGGCCGCGACCAGCGGCAACCCGCGCTACTTTCTGGGCACCGACAGCGCGCCGCACGCGCAGCGGCTCAAGGAGCACGCGGCCGCCTGCGCCGGCTGCTACACCGCGCCGCACGCGCTGGAACTCTACGCGAGCGCCTTCGACGCGGCCGGCGCGCTCGATGCACTCGAGGGATTCGCGAGCCATCACGGCCCCGCGTTCTACCGGCTGCCGGTGAACGCGGGAACCGTGACGCTGCGCCGCGAGCCCTGGCAGATTCCCGAGTCGCTGCCGTTCCCCGGAGACGCGATCGTGCCGCTCGCGGCCGGCGAGACACTGCAATGGCGACTCGTCGCGCGGCGCTGACAGAAGCCGATACGGACATGCCCGCCCGTCGATGAACATCACGTCGCAGTGGCAGGCGCCCTGGTTCGGCGCGATTCGCCCGATGCTAGATGCGCTCGGCGAGGACGTGGCCGCCTCACGATGGTTGCAGTGCATCGAACGGCTCGACCGGATGGCGAAGGCGCGGGCCCTGCGCAACGAACAGGGCGTGGCGATCTCGTTCGTCGATGCCGCGACGCTCGCGGACGACGCGTACGAGCGCCACATCTGGCGTACCGGCCAGGTGTCTACGCGCACCAGCGGGGAGGGCGGCTGGCATGACCTGTTCAATGCGCTCGCCTGGCTCGCGTACCCGCGCACCAAGGCGCGACTCAACCGCCTGCAGGCGCAGGCGATCGAGCGCGACGGCGTCGGCGAGCGGCGCGGCGGCCTGCGCGACGCGGCCACGCTGTTCGACGAGAATGCCGTGATCTTCGTCACCGCGAACCGCGAACTTGTCGATGCGTTGCGCGCGTTCGACTGGCACGCGCTGTTCGTCCGGCGCCGCGACGAGTTCGTCCGCGACGTGCGCGTCTACGCGTTCGGGCACGCGCTGATCGACAAGCTGCGACGGCCGTACAAGTCGATCTGCGCGCACGCGTGGGTGGTCGACCCGACATCGGCCCCGCGGGCCGATGTCGATACACTGACAGCCGAGACGCTCGCCGAGGGCACGCTGCGCGTCCCGGCCTTCGCGCCGCTGCCGGTGCTCGGCATCCCGGGCTGGTGGCCCGCGAACCGCGATCCGTCGTTCTACGCCGACGCGCAGGTGTTCCGCCCGGGGCGTAGCGAGCGCACCCGGCGGCGCGCGGGCGCACTGCGATGAACTGACCGAAATGCAATGGAGGACATGAAAATGGAGATCCTGATCACCGGCGGCGCCGGGTTCCTGGGGCAGCAGCTGATCCGGGCCTTGCTCGATCGCGGCGCGCTGGAGATGGACGGCGTTCAGCACCCGATCTCGCGCATCGTCTGCTTCGACCAGGTCGAGGGCGTGCTGGTCGAGCCCCGTGTCGCGAATGTGGCCGGCAGCATCGCGGACCCCGCCACCGTGTCGTCCCTCGTCGGTCGCGACACCCGTGCGGTGATTCACCTCGCCGCGGTCGTGAGCGGCACCGCCGAGGCCGACTTCGATCTCGGCATGCGGGTCAACCTCGACGGAACCCGCCACCTGCTCGATGCCTGCCGGGCCGCCGGCACGCGGCCGCGTGTGCTGTTCTCGAGCTCGATCGCGGTCTTCGGGGGCGACCTGCCGGCGGTGGTCACCGATGCGACGACGCCGACCCCGCAGGGGTCCTACGGCGTGCAGAAGCTGATCGGCGAGCTGCTGGTGCAGGACTTCAACCGCAAGGGATTCATCGACGGCCGCAGCGTGCGGGTGCCGACCGTGGTCGTTCGGCCCGGCGCGCCCAACGGCGCGGCCTCCGGCTTCGCGTCGGGCATCATCCGCGAGCCGCTGGCCGGGGTCGAGGCGATCCTGCCGGTCGAGCCGGACACCGAAATGTGGCTCGCGTCGCCGCGTGCGGTCGTTCGCATGTTCCTTCACGCGCTGGCGCTGCCCGAGAGCGCGTGGGGATGGCACCGTTCGCTGAACCTTCCCGGGCTGGTCGCGTCGATGCGCGACGAGATCGCCGCGCTTGGAAAGCTGGGCGGGCAGGCTGCGGTCGAGCTGATCCGCGAGCAGCCCGACGAGCAGGTGCGCAGGCTGGTGCGCTCCTGGGCCGCGCGTTTCGATACCAGTCGCGCCCGCGCGATGGGCTTCACCGCCGACGCGGACGTCGAATCGATCGTGCGCGCCTACATCGAGGACAACCCGGGCGCGGTGCGCGTGGGCGCCACGCGCCACTGAACGTCCGCGGGCGCCGGCGCACCGCGCGGGGTAAAATCCGTTCGGGAGTGGGCCGGACGGTCGCTGGGGCTTCGTGCCACCAGAGGAAGGTCCGGACTCCATCGGGCAGGGTGCTGGTCAACGGCCAGGCGCAGCAAGTCGAAAGACCCAAGGCGACGGAAAGTGGCACAGAGAACAGACCGCCGATGGCGTTGCGACACGTTCGCGCGCCGGCAACCGCCGGTGTTCGTCGTGTGATGCGCGCCAGGCAAGGGTGAAACGGCGAGGTAAGAGCTCACCGCGTTCGTGGCGACACGAACGGCACGCCAAACCCCACCCGGAGCAACACCGAATAGGCACGCGCCCCGGCGTCAAGCCGGCAAGGACGGCCCGTCCGAGCGTGCGGGTAGGTGGCTCGAGCGCAGGGGCAACCCTGCGCCAAGAGGAATGACCGTCAGGCCGGGAAACCGGCCGACAGAATCCGGCCTACAGGCCCGCTCCCCCTCTTCTCCGTCCTCAGGTGCCACTTTCATTTCGGAAGCTACCGCCTTCATTTTGTTCGAAATTATTCGATCGTGCCTGCATCGGCACTTGCACTTGTGTCGCTAAGTGCTTGTCCTCATTGGAAAAACGCGCGGATTGACTTGACCCTGACAACCCCTTTCGCTACAGTGGGAGCCTGTGTGAAAAAGTGGTTTTTTGTGGGGCATCGGGGGCTTGATTGTGCCGTCCGACCGCCCGCGCCAAGTGGATCCGAAAGAGCATGTTCCAGGGGAGTTCCGCGCTGTCGCTCGATGCCAAGGGTCGGCTTACCGTCCCTTCGCGGCATCGTGACGCCCTGAACCTCCAATGTGAGGGTCGCGTGACGCTCACCAGGCATCCCGACGGGTGCCTGCTCCTGTTCCCCCGTCCGATCTGGGAAGTGCATCGCGAGCGAATTGCCGCGCTGCCGATCTCCGCGCGTCCCTGGCAGCGGATCTTCCTGGGCAACGCGATCGACGTGGACATGGACTCGCACGGAAGGGTTCTGGTTTCGCCCGAACTGCGGCAGGTGGCCGGGCTCAACAAGGACGTGACGCTGATGGGGATGGGCAGTCACTTCGAGGTCTGGGACAGCGTGTCGCTGGCTGCCAAGGACCAGGAGGCGATCGCGGCGGGCATGCCCGAAGCGTTGGCGAACTTCTCGTTCTAGGCGAACGGATTGAGCGAGGAGAAAGAAGAGCGAGGACATCTGCCAGTCCTGCTCGAGGAGACGATTGAGGCGCTGGCGATCCGGCCCGATGGGGTGTACCTGGACGGCACCTTCGGTCGAGGCGGACACAGCGCCGCGATTCTTGCCCGGCTCGGTGCCGGGGGCCGGCTGGTCGCGATCGATCGCGATCCGGATGCGGTTGCTGCCGCTCGGCGGTGGCGGGAGAGGGTGGGGGATGGACGATTCTCGATCGGGCACGCGCGTTTCTCGCAGCTCGGTGACGTGCTAGATGCGCACGGCATCGACGCGGTCGACGGGGTGCTGCTCGACCTCGGGGTCTCGTCTCCACAACTGGATGATCCGGCGCGCGGATTCAGCTTCCGCGACGACGGTCCGCTCGACATGCGGATGGATCCGACGCACGGCATGTCGGCGAGCCAGTGGCTGCACAACGCGTCGGAAGGCGAAATAGCCGAGGTGGTGAGGGACTATGGGGAAGAACGGTTTGCTGTTCCGATTGCAAAGGCGATTGTTGCTCGCCGCGGGGACGCCGGTGGCGCCGCGCTTCAGACAACCGGAGAGCTTGCCCGCCTCGTGGCGGGCACAGTCCGGCGCCGGCAGAAGAGGCCGGAGGTGGGCAAGGACCCGGCTACACGCACCTTTCAGGCTCTACGGATTTTCGTCAATCAAGAGCTTGAGGAACTCCCGGCAGGCCTAGAGGCGGCGGTCAGCCGGCTGCGCCCGCGGGGCCGGCTCGCCGTCATCAGCTTTCACTCGCTCGAAGATCGGATCGTGAAGCAGTTCATCGCGCGTGAATGCGGACGTACGGCGCCACGTGACCCAGTACGGGGGACGCTGATGGCGGGCGTGCGCATCAGGCTGCGCGCGATCGGTCGCACCCTTCCCGGCGAACAGGAGGTCGCGGCCAATCCGCGCGCCCGCTCGGCGGTTCTGAGGGTCGCGGAGCGGGTCGATGAAGCGGGCGAAGGCGACGGAGGCCGCCGATGATCCGCCTCAACGTCCTGCTCGCCTCGCTGCTGGTGGTCTGCGCCCTCGGGCTGGTGACCTCGCAGCACCGCGGCCGCAAGCTGTTCATCGATGTCGAGCGGGAGCATGGGCAGTCGCGCCAGCTCGACATCCACTGGAACCAGCTGCAACTCGAGCAGAGTGCGCTGGCCACGTCGTCGCTGATCGACGCGAAGGCGCGCAAGGGCCTGTCGATGCAGCCGGCGCCGCCCCAGCGCACGCTCTACCTGAACGTCGATACGCCGACCGAGAAGACGGCGATGGGGACCGCCCGATGAGTCGCGGCCTGCCCTTCGCGGCCAATCCGCTGCTCGACGTGCGCCTGCCCGCCTATCGGTCGAAGCTGGTCATGCTGATGATCGCGCTCGCGTTCATCGCGCTGGTCGCGCGTGCCGTGTATCTGCAGGCGATCACCAACGAGTTCCTGCAGCGCCAGGGCGAGGTGCGCTACGGGCGCACCGTCGAGCTGCCGGCCTCCCGCGGCAAGATGCTCGACCGCAACGGCATCGTGCTTGCGTCCAGTCTTCCGGCGCGCGCGGTCTGGGCCTCGCCCGAGGACCTCAGGGCCACGCCGGCGCAGCTCGCCGAACTCGCCACGCTGCTCCAGATGCCCCCGCGCGAGCTGCAGCGGCTGGTCGCCAACGAGGACAAGACCTTCGTCTACCTGAAGCGCCAGGTCGAAGCGGACGTCGCCGCGCAAGTCGAGGAACTCGGCATCCCGGGCGTGCACCAGCGCAAGGAATACAAGCGCTACTACCCGGAAGGCGAGGCGCTCGCCCACGTGGTGGGCTTCACCGACGTCGAGGACGTCGGCCAGGAGGGCATGGAGCTCTCGCAGCAGCGGCGACTCGCCGGACAGCCCGGCAGTCGCCGGGTGCTGCGCGACCGGCTCGGCCGCACCGTCGAGGACGTGGGTCTGATCCGCGAACCGCGAGAAGGCAGGGATCTGCAGCTGTCGATCGACACGAAGATCCAGTACCACGCCTTCGCAGCCCTGCGGGACGCGGTCGTGCAGAACCGCGCGAAGGCCGGCGCCGTCGTTGTTCTCGACGTGCACACCGGCGAGGTGCTCGCCCTGGCGAACCTGCCGACCTACGACCCGAACGATCGCGACGGGCTTTCCGGCGCGCGGCTTCGCAACCGGGTGATCACCGACACCTTCGAGCCCGGTTCGACGCTCAAGCCGTTCGCCATCCTGGTCGGGCTCGAGTCGGGAAAGTACACGCCGCAGTCGATGGTCGACACGGCGCCGGGCTATCTCACGATCGGCAACCGCACGATCCACGACGCGCATGCACACGGCACACTCACCGTCGAGCAGGTGCTGCAGAAGTCCTCGAACATCGGTACCGCCAAGATTGCGCTGTCGATGCCGGCGCAGAGGATGTGGGAGATGTACGCGGCGGCCGGCTTCGGCCAGGCGCCGCAGATCGGTTTCCCGGGCGCGGTCGCCGGGCGCCTGCGCCCGTACAAGACCTGGAAGCCGATCGAGCAGGCGACGATTTCGTACGGCCACGGGATCTCGGTGTCGCTGATCCAGCTCGCGCGCGCCTACACGATGTTCGCGCGCAACGGCGACATCGTGCCGATCACGATGACCAAGGCCAGCGAGGACGTGCCCGGGGTGCGGGTGGCGAGTCCGAAGGCGGTGGCGGCAGTCCGAAAGATGCTCGAGATGGCGACCGGTCCGGGCGGAACCGCGCCGCAGGCGCAGGTCCCCGGCTACCGGGTGGCCGGGAAGACCGGGACCGCCTACAAGCAGGAAGGCGGGCGCTACGTGAAGAAATACATTTCCTCGTTCGTCGGCTTCGCGCCGGTCTCGAATCCCCGCCTGGTGGTCGCGGTGATGATCGACGAACCCTCCGCCGGCCAGTATTACGGCGGAACGGTCGCCGCGCCAGTGTTCTCGAGGATCGTCGGCGACGCCCTTCGCACCCTGCGCGTGCCGCCCGACGCCCCGCTGGCGGGGCAGATGATCACCGCCGAGCCGGTAGCCGAGAGCATGTGATGAGCGCCCGGCAACCCCTCACTTCTACCGGCCCCCGCGCCGCGGCGAACTGCTGACGATGGGAGATCGACCCTTGGACCCTGCGCTGCCGGATCTCGTGCCGCCGCTGGCCCGCGAGGTCGCGCTATGGCTGCGCGGCGTGCTCGAGCCGGGCGCTGCGCTGCGGGGCGACAGCCGCGCGATACGGCCAGGCGACGCGTTCTTCGCGATTCGCGGTCAGCGCGACGACGGCCGGCAATTTATCGGTGACGCGATCGCGCGCGGCGCGGCGGCGGTGGTCTACGAAGCGCGGGGCGCGTCGGGCATCGCCCTGGGATCGGTTCCCGGGCACGCGGTCGAGTCGCTGCGCGAACTCGCCGGCCCGATCGCGAGCGACTTCAACGATCGCCCGAGCGAGCGAATGGAGGTGGTCGCGGTCACCGGCACCAACGGCAAGACCAGCGCCTCTCAGTGGATCGCCCGCGGGCTCGCCGGGCTCGGCCGCCGCTGCGCGGTCGTCGGAACGCTGGGCTGCGGTCCGGTCGATCGCCTCGAGCCGAATGGCCTGACGACGCCCGACGCGCTCGGGCTTCAGGCCCTGTTCGCGCGCTTCGTCGCCGACGGTGTGGATCTGGTGGCGGCCGAAGCCTCGTCGATCGGGCTCGACCAGGGGCGGCTGAACGGTTCGCGGATCGCCGTCGCCGCCTATACGAACCTGAGCCGCGACCATCTCGACTATCACGGAACGATGCAGGACTACGCTGCCGCCAAGGCGCGCCTGTTCGGCTGGCCGGGCCTGCGCGTCGCGGTGATCAACGGCGACGACGAGCATTCTCCGCGCATGATCGCCGCCGCTTCGGTGCACTCGGCGCTGCGCATCGTCTACGGCGTCGCGCCCAGTCAGCACGGCGCGCACGGGGACGCGGTGCTGATCGCCGAGCGGGTCGTCGAGGGACCTGCGGGGATCGGCTTCGTCATCGGCGGCGATTTCGGACGGGCCGAGGTCGGCCTGCACCTGCTCGGCGGCTTCAACGTGTCCAACGCGCTGGCGGTCGCCGGCTGCTGGCTGGGCATGGGTCTGGGTCTGGACGAGGTCGTGCAGGGACTGGAGTCGCTCGCACCGGTGCCCGGCAGGATGCAGATGATCGAGCGCCCGAATGCGCCGCTCGCGGTCATCGACTACGCGCACTCGCCCGACGCGCTCGCGAGCGTGCTGATGGCGTTGAGGCCGGTGGCGCAGGCTCGTGGCGGCGAGCTTTGGTGCGTGTTCGGCGCGGGCGGCGACCGGGACACGGGCAAGCGGCCGCTGATGGGCCTGGTGGCGGAGCGCGGCGCGGATCGCCTGGTGGTCACCAGCGACAACCCGCGAAGCGAATCGCCGTTTCGCATCGTCTCCGATGTTCGCGCGGGGCTGAGCCGCGAGCCGGCGCTCACCGAGATCGATCGTCACGTCGCGATCGACTGCGCGCTGCGACTCTCGTCGCCGCGCGACGTGGTGCTGATCGCCGGCAAGGGCCACGAGGAGTACCAGGAGATCGCCGGCGTGCGCCATCCGTTCTCGGACCTGGCGGTGGCGCAGGGGGCGTTGCGCGCGCGGGCGGAGGCCGAGGATGTTTAGCCTTCGCGAGGCCTTCGGCTGGCTGGATCGGGCCCGGTTGCTGGGCGACGGCAGCGCCGTCGTGCGGGACGTCTGCACCGACACGCGCGCGCTGACGGCCGGCTGCCTGTTCGTGGCGCTGCGCGGAGAGCGCTTCGACGCCAACGAATTCGTCGTGCAGGCGTTCGGCGAGGGCGCCGCCGCCGTGATGTGCGACCGCTGCGTGGAAGGCACCCACGCGCCGGCGCTGATCGTGCCGGACAGCCGGCGCGCGCTCGGCGAGCTCGGCCGGGGCTGGCGCGGCCGCTTCGAGCTTCCGCTGATCGCGGTCACCGGAAGCAACGGCAAGACGACGGTCAAGGAGATGATCTCGGCGATCCTCGCCTGCCACGTCGGCGAGTCGGCGCGTCTGGCCACCACCGGCAATCTGAACAACGAGATCGGGGTTCCGCTGACGCTGTTCAGGCTGTCGCCGGCGCACCGGGTCGCAGTGCTCGAACTCGGGATGAACCGTCCCGGCGAGATCGCCTGGCTCGCCGAGATCGCGAAGCCGACCGTCTCGCTGGTCAACAACGCCCAGCGCGAGCACCAGGAGTTCCTGGGCTCGATCGAAGCGACCGCGCGCGAGAACGGTGCGGCGATCTCGGCGCTCGGAGCGGACGGCATCGCGGTCTATCCCGGCGACGACGCCTGCGCGCGGATCTGGCGCGAACTCGCCGGCGGGCGCAGTCGCGTCGAGTTCGGTCTCGGCGATGGATTCGAGGTGCGCGCGGCCGCGGACGCGACGCCCGACGGCTTTGCGCTTGGCGTCGGCGCGGCGACGCGCGACGTGTCGCTCGCGATCGACGGCGCGCACAACGTGCGCAACGCGCTCGCCGCCGCCGCTTGCGCGCACGCTGTCGGCGTGGGCGTGGACACGATCGTCGAGGGCCTCGCGGGCTTTCGCCCGGTGCGCGGCCGGATGGCGCGCCTGAACTGCTCGACCGGGGCGACGCTGATCGACGACAGCTACAACGCGAACCCGGATTCGGTGCGCGCCGCCGTGGACGTGCTCGCCGGCGCCGGCCATCCTCGGGTGCTCGTGCTGGGCGACATGGGCGAGGTCGGCGAGCAGGGGCCGCAGTATCACCGCGAGGTCGGCATGTACGCCGCGCAGCGCGGCGTCGATCACCTGCTCGTACTGGGCGAGGCGACCCGCGATGCCGCGTCGGCCTTCGGCGCCGGGGCGGAGCATTTCGACGACGTCGAGACGCTCGGCCGTCGCGCCCTCGTGCTCGCGCGGCCCGGTGCCTGCGTGCTGGTGAAGGGCTCGCGCTTCATGCGCATGGAACGAGTGGTCGCCGCGCTGGTGCGGCGGGCCGAAACCGCCGAGGCGGCGCACTGATGCTGCTGGAGCTCTCGCAATGGCTGGCGCGCGATTTTCGCGTGTTCTCGGTCTTCAACTACATCACGCTGCGCGCGGTGCTGGCGACGCTGACCGCGCTGGCGATCGGCCTGGCTTTCGGGCCGACGCTGATCCGCAGGCTGGCCGAGCTGAAGATAGGCCAGGCGGTGCGCCAGGACGGCCCGCAGACCCATCTGACCAAGTCGGGCACGCCGACGATGGGCGGGGCGCTGATCCTGATCGCGATCGGCGCGGCGACGCTGCTGTGGGGCGATCTGTCGAACCGCTTCGTCTGGGTCGTCCTGATCGTCACGATCGGCTTCGGCTGGATCGGCTGGGTCGATGACTACCGCAAGGTCGTGCGCAAGGACCCGCAGGGCATGCGCGCCGCAGAGAAGTACCTCTGGCAGTCGCTGATCGGGATCGTCGCGGCGGTGTACCTGGCCTTCGCGGTGCCCGCCCAGTCCAACGCCGAGGCGCTCGACCTGTTCTACAAGTGGATCATCCACGGGCTCGACATGGACCTGCCGCCCAAGGCCGATCTGATCGTGCCCTTCTTCAAGAACATCGCGTATCCGCAGGGCGTGCTCGGTTTCATCGCGCTCAGCTACTTCGTGATCGTCGGCACCAGCAACGCGGTGAACCTGACCGACGGCGCCGACGGGCTGGCGATCATGCCCGCGGTGCTGGTCGGCGCCGCGCTGGGCATCTTCGCCTACGTCACCGGCAACGCGGTCTTCGCGAAGTACCTGCTGATTCCGCACATCCCGGGCGCCGGCGAACTGGTCGT
>JAHEDO010000096.1 GCA_024641185.1 Burkholderiaceae bacterium
TTGCCCGACTGGCTGCGCAGCCTGAGCCAGGCCGCCCAGGAACGGCTGACGATGGCCGCCTTCGTCGGCGAGGCGGCGAACAATCTGCGCGACGTGGAAAAGGTGCTCGACGCGTTTTTCCGCGACCATGCCCAGCGCGGCGCGTTGCCGCAGAGCGTGCGGGCGCTGCACCAGGTGGCCGGAGCGCTGCGGCTGCTCGGCCACGGGGACGCGGCGATCGGCGCGGAGGCGGTCGCGGTCCAGGTGGCTGCGTTCGCGGACGAGGACGGCGAGCCGGACCGTGGCGCTTGCGATCGCGTCGCCGCCAGCGTCGGGGCGATCGGTTTCTTCGTCGATGACATG
Source organism: Burkholderiaceae bacterium (assembly GCA_024641185.1). GTDB lineage: Bacteria > Pseudomonadota > Gammaproteobacteria > Burkholderiales > Burkholderiaceae_E > Quisquiliibacterium. The sequence continues at coordinate 343 of JAHEDO010000096.1, forward strand.
GGGCATCCGGAGCGCTCGTCGGGGCGCTTCGAACTCGATGCCGAGACCGGCGAGTTCCGCGTGCATGTCGGCCGTGCGGGGCAGGCCGAGACGATCCGCGAGATCGATCCGGCCACGGTCGCCGCCGCTGCGCTCGACGCCGTACCGGGCATGCGGCTCGAATCCACCGCCGAGGAGGTGTTGTCGGCGCAGACGGAGCAGGCGGCGAGCCTCTTCGTGACCTTGATGTCGCAGCCGGGCGATCCGGCCTTGCGCGCAGAACTGCACGACACCATGACGCGCGTGCGTGACGCCGCGATGCTCATCGACGACGCGGCGCGTCGCGCCGCAGCGGCGTCCGCGGCAGCGTTTCTCGCCGAACCGGCGGGACCGCTGGACTTCGAGCGACTCGGCGCGTCACTCGCCGGTGCGGGTGTCGCACTGCCGCGCGAGGCGGAGCCGGCGCCGGTGCTGCCGGCGGACGAGGCCACGATCGACAGCGAACTGCTCGAGATCTTCCTGTCCGAGGCCGCCGAGGTGCTCGAGGCGATCGCCGAGCACGTTGAACTCTCGCGTGCGACACCGGCCGATCAGCAGCACCTCACCACGATCCGGCGCGGCTTCCATACCTTGAAAGGATCGAGCCGGATGGTCGGGCTGGCCGAGTTCGGCGATGCCGGCTGGGCAATGGAGCAGGTCCTGAACCTTTGGCTCGCCGAAGAGCGCGCCGCAAGCGAGGCGTTGTACCGGTTGATCGACGACGCGCATGCGCAGATGGGTGCGTGGGTCGCGCAGCTCGTCGGCAGCGCCCGGGCGGCCGAGGCGATCGAACCGGCTGCGCTGATCGCGTCCGCCGACGCCTTGCGCGAGGGGCGGGACCAGCCGGTGTCCGGGTCGCGGACCGAGGAAGTGGAGGCGGTCGAGGCGGTACAGGCGCTAGAGGCCGACGAGGCCGTCGCGGAAGTCGAGGTGGTCGAGAACATCGAGGCGGTCGAGACGGTCGAACTGGCCGCGCCAGAACAGGACGCGGCACCCGACGAACAGGGCGCCTCAGGCGACACCGTCACGATCGGGGGGCAGTCGATCAACCGTGCCCTGTACATGATCTTCCTGTCCGAGGCCGACGAACTGATCAACGCCCTGGTCGCCGATTTCGACGAATGGGTCCGGACGCCCGCGCGAGGCGCCAATGGCGAAGCGATCCGCATCGCCCATTCGCTGGCCGGCAGCGCGTCGATCGTGTCACTGACCGCGGTGCACGCGATCGCCAAGGGGCTCGAATCGTTCATGCTGTCCCAGCGCGTGGTCGGCGAGGTGCCGACGGCGGAAGACCTGGGTGTCGCCGTCCACGGGATCGAGCGCATCCAGGCGATGCTGCACCAGTTCGCCGCCGGCAATCCGGCCAGGGACGAATCGGCCGCCTGCGAATCAGTGGCGGCGCTTGCGGACCGTTGGGGTGCGAGGCTCGGCCAGGGTTCGCCGGATCGCGCGTTCGACGATCCGGGGTTCGCGTTTGCCGACGAAGCCGGTGATCCGACGATCGACATCAACGCGGAGTCAGGTGAGGCGACGATCGAAGTCACCGCCGAGACTGGTGAAGCCACGATCGAAATCGTCCCGGAGCCTGATGAGGCGACGGGCGACATCACCGGGGACGCCGGTGAAACAGCGATCGACGTTTCGCTAGCGCTCGGCGATTCGGCGAACGAGGCCCAGGACGACACGATCGAGCTGCGCGCGCCGGCCGACGACACGTCGGGCGCCGCCGGGTCGGGCGACGAGGAAGCCGACGAAGCGAGCGACGCAACGATCGACGCAACGATCGACGAAACGGCCGACGAAACGGCCGACGCAACGATCGACGAAACCGCTGGCGTCGGGACGACCTACGACGCGATCGACGCCGCGATGGAAGAGCTCGTCGCGGAACTGCCCGCGGAGGATTCGCTGGACGGCACCGACGACGAGGTGCTCGTGGTGGCCCTCGAACGGTGGGCAGACACCGAACCGGCGCGTTTCGACACGTCCGCGGACGCGCACGACGCGCAGGGGCCCGGCGAGTCGACCGTCAGCGTGCCGCTGCCCGCCGACGAACTCGACGCGGAGCTGCTGCCGATATTCGTCGAGGAGGCGGAGGACTACCTGCCGCAGATCGGCGAGAACCTGCGCCGCTGGCACGCCCAGCCGCAGGACGGTGGGCTGCCGCAGACGCTGATGCGCCATCTGCACACGGTCAAGGGCAGCGCCCGCATGGCGGGCGCGATGGGGCTCGGCCAGCTGCTGCACGAGATCGAGACCAGGGTCGAGGCGCTCACGGGTCTCGCGGCGGTGCCGGTCGCCCTGATCGACGAACTGATCGCGGATCACGATCGGGTCGCAGCGCTGTTCGATTCGATCAAGCATCCCGCGCAGCCCGCTGCGCAGCACGACGTGCAGGCGGGTGCCGATTCGCATGGCGACGGGGCGATTTCCGCGCTGGACGCCCCGTCGGCCGATGGCGAACCTGACGCCGATCGCGCGGACGAGTCCGTCGACACGCGGGCGTCCGGCGACCTCACGACGCGCTTCCCGCTGGCGCTCGACCATTTTCCGGAACGCCGGGCGCATCCCCGGGACGAGAGCGAGGGAGATTCCGCCGAGGCGCCCTCGGATATCGCCGATTCCGGGACGCGCCTCGAGTCGCCCTTGCCTGTGCCCAAGGTGAGCGTCCCGGCGCCCGACGTGCTCGGCGCGCGGCGCGCGCACCCCCTGGTGCGCGTGCGTGCGGACCTGCTCGACAATCTGGTCAACGAGGCGGGCGAGGTGTCGATCGCGCGCTCGCGGCTCGACAACGAGCTTTCCGGGCTGCGCCAGTCGCTGACCGACCTGACCGAGAACGTGAACCGGCTGCGCTCGCAGCTGCGCGAGATCGAGATCCAGGCGGAGTCGCAGATCCAGGCGCGCATCGCGCAGCAGAAGGAGCACGAGCAGGCCTTCGACCCGCTCGAGTTCGACCGCTACACGCGCTTCCAGGAACTCACGCGGATGCTCGCGGAGTCGGTCAACGACGTGGCGACCGTGCAGCACAACGCGACGCGCAGTCTCGAAGAGGCGTCGCAGGATCTGCATCGCCAGGGCAGGGTGCTGCGCGATCTGCAGCAGAACCTGATGCGCGTGCGCATGGTGCAGTTCAGCTCGATCGCCGATCGCCTGTATCGGGTCGTGCGCCAGTCCGCCAAGGAACTCGACAAGCGCGTGCGCCTCGACATCCGAGGCACCGGCGTCGAGGTCGATCGTGGCGTGCTCGAGAAGATGGCGGGCCCGATCGAGCACCTGCTGCGCAATGCGGTCGCGCACGGCATCGAAAAGCGCGACGCGCGCGTCGGGCGCGGCAAGTCGGACACCGGCGAGATCGTGATCGAGGTGCGCCAGGAGGGCCGCGAAATCGTGCTGTCGTTCGCCGACGACGGCGCCGGGCTGGATTTCGAGAAGATCCGCGCGCGTGCGCGCGCCGCCGGCCTGATCGGGCCGGACGCGAATCCGAGCGAGCGCGAACTCGCGGACCTCATCTTCATGCCCGGCTTCACCACCGCGAGCGCGGTGACCGAGATCTCGGGCCGGGGCGTCGGCATGGACGTGGTGCGCGCCGAGGTTGCTTCGCTGGGCGGTCGCATCGAGACGGAGTCCAGCCAAGGCGAAGGCACGCGGTTCACCGTGGTGCTGCCGCTGACCCTGGCCGTCGCGCAGGTCGTTCTGGTGCAGGTGGGCCGGTCCCGCTTCGCCGTGCCCTCCTCGAGCGTCGAGGAGGTGCTGCAGCTCAAGCCGCATGCGCTCGCGAGCGCGTACGAGCAGCGTGCGCTCGAGTGGCGGGGAAACCGGGTGCCGCTGTTCTTCCTCGGGTCGCTGGTCGAGATGGCCGACCTGACGCCGGTGGCGCAGCATCAGTCGCCGGTAGTGATCGTGCGCTCGGGCAACCAGCGTATCGCGCTGCACTGCGATGTGGTCACGCGCGACCAGGAGGTCGTGGTCAAGAGCGTGGGTCCCCAGATCGCGAGGGTGCGCGGCATCTCGGGCGCAACGGTTCTGGGCAACGGCGACATCGTGCTGATCATCAATCCGGTCGCGTTCGCCCAGGCGGCAGCCGGTGAGGTGCTCGAGCGCGCGGTGGCGGCTCCCGCGATGTCGGTGATGCTCTCCAACACCCTGCCGGCGATCGTGATGGTGGTCGACGACTCACTGACGGTGCGCAAGGTCACCCAGCGGCTGCTGGCGCGCGAGGGCTACCAGGTGATGCTCGCCAAGGACGGTGTCGACGCATTGCGTCAGCTTCAGGACACCGTGCCCGACGTGATGCTCGTCGACATCGAGATGCCGCGGATGGATGGCTTCGACCTGACGCGAAATCTGCGCGCCGACGAGCGCTTCGCGCACATCCCGATCGTGATGATCACCTCGCGCACCGCCGACAAGCACCGCAACTACGCGATGTCGCTGGGAGTGAACGTCTATCTGGGCAAGCCGTACGTCGAGGACGAGATGCTCGGGCACGTGGCAGCGTTCGCCAAGGAGCGCGAGCGCCGCGCCGTGGTTTCCTGACGGCGGCGCCCCGCGGTTGCCGGCGTTGTGCGCCGGCGCCGAAGTCGCGCGGGCGGTCTGCCGGGCGCCCGCGGTCGAGGTCGCGAGCGGCCCGTGAACGGATGCGCTAGGCGCCTTTGATCGCCGAGTACCGGACCAGGGTGGCCTTGCGCGCGGTGTCGTGGTCCACGATCGGCGGCGGATAGCCCGGATCCCGTCGCCCGCCCTGCGCCCCCCGAGCCGGGTCCTGCCACGGCGCGTGGATCTCCTTGTCGCCGAGCTCCGCCAGCCGCGGCAGGTAGCGTCGGATGAATTTACCCTGCGGATCGAACTTGCGCGACTGCGTGACCGGATTGAAGATCCGGAACCAGGGCTGCGCGTCGCAGCCGCTCGAGGCCGCCCACTGCCAGCCGCCGTTGTTCGCGGCCAGGTCGAAGTCGGTGAGCCTGGCCGCGAAGTAGGCCTCGCCCCGGCGCCAGTCGATGCCAAGGTCCTTGACCAGGAACGACGCGACCACCATTCGCAGCCGATTGTGCATGTAGCCGGTCTGGTTGATCTGCGCCATCGCGGCGTCGATCAGCGGGTAGCCGGTGCGGCCTTCGCACCAGGCGGCGAAGCGTTCGTCCGCGAGCGCGCCGCTCTCCCAGCGGATCAGGTCGTATTCGGGCCGGAACGCGCGCCCGACCACGTGCGGATGGTGGTGCAGGATCTGGAAGTAGAAGTCGCGCCAGACGAGTTCGGACAGCCAGGTCCGCGCGCCGTCGGCGGCCATCGGATCGGCGCTCTCGACCTCGAGGGCGAAGCGCGCGAGCCGCCGGATCGAGATCGTGCCGAAGCGCAGGTGCACCGACAGGTAGGACGGCCCGCGCAGCGCCGGGTAGTCGCGCGCCTGGTGATAACGGCCGATGCGCTCGCGAAAGTCGTCGAAGACGCGCGTCGCGCCCGACATTCCGGGGGGAATCTTCAGTTCGCGCAGATTCGTGCGCGCGAAGCCCATCTGCTCGAGCGTGGGAATCGGCCGCTGCGCCGTACCGGCCGTCGGCGGCGCCAGCCGGCCGCGCGGGCGGACCGCGCGCTCCGCCGTGTCCGAGTCGAGCAGCCGCTTGCGCCAGGCGTTGCGATAGGGCGTGAACACCGTGTACGGGCGCCCCGCTCCGGTGAGCAGCTCGTCCTTCTCGAAGATCACCTGGTCCTTGAAGCTGCACCACTGCCGGCCGTCGCGCTCGAGCGTCGCGGCGACCGCGGCGTCGCGCGACAGCGCCGCCGGCTCGTAGTCGTGGTTCGCGTAGACCGCGTCGACCTCCAGCTGGCTCGCGAGCCGGGGCAGCTCGCTTCTGGCCTGCCCGTGCAGCACGATCAGCCGGCCGCCGGCGGCGCGCAGCGCCGCGTCGAGTTCGACCACGCTGTCGTGGATGAATTCCACCCGGCGGTCACGCCGCTCCGCGAGCGCGTCGAGGATCTCGCGGTCGAAGACGAACACGCACCAGACCTGCGCGGCGTCGCGCAGTGCGGCAGCCAGCGCCGCATGGTCGTCGCATCGCAGGTCGCGGCGAAACCAGACGAGCGCGCGGTGGTGAACAGATGTCGTTTCGAGGGGCATCGTGGGCTTTAGGGGACGGGCCGGATTGTGCCGGGGTCGCCCGGTCTTTACAATGCAGGGGTCGGGCGCGGCATCGGCCTTCGCCGAGGCGCTGGACACGAGATCATGGAATCCGAACTGGCGTCCAACCTGTCGAACCACTTCCTTTTGGCGATGCCGGGAATGGTCGATCCGAATTTCGGCGGCAGTGTCGTCTTTGTCGCCGAACACAGTCCCAAGGGCGCACTCGGCCTGGTGATCAACCGGCCGATGGAAATCGACCTGTCCACGCTGTTCGAGCGCATCGACCTGAAGCTCGAGCGTGCGCCGCTCGCCGGCGAGCCGGTGCTCTACGGCGGGCCGGTGCAGACCGATCGCGGCTTCGTCCTGCACAGGCCCGTGGGTGCCTGGGGTTCGACGGTGAAGATCGGCGGCAGCGTCGGCCTGACGTCGTCGAAGGACGTGCTCGAGGCGGTGGCCGACGGCGGGGGCCCCGACCACCTGCTGGTGACGCTCGGCTACTCCGGCTGGGGCCCGGGCCAGCTCGAGGACGAGATCGCGCGCAATGCCTGGCTGACAGCGCCCGCCGACGCCGACGTGATCTTCGAGACGCCGGTCGAGCAGCGCCTGGCGCGCGCCTTCGGTCTGCTCGGCATCGATCCGGCCTTCCTGTCATCTGCCGCCGGACACGCGTGAAGCGGCCAAAGACACGGTCCGGCGCCCGTGGGCGGCTCTCCAGAAACCCTTCTCGCCTTCGACTTCGGAACCCGTCGGATCGGCGTGGCCATCGGCAATTCCCTGACCGGCACGGCGAGACCGCTGGAGGTGATCGACGACGAGATCAACGACCGGCGCTTCGCGCGGATCGCGGCGCTGATCGCGCAGTGGCAGCCGCAGCGGCTGGTGGTCGGGCGTCCCTGTCATCCGGACGGCGCGCCGCACGAGATGACCGCGCACTGCGAGCGCTTCGCCCGGCGCCTGCACGGGCGGTTCGGGCTCCCGGTGGCGACGGTCGACGAGCGCTACTCGAGCGTGGCGTCGGCGCAGGGCCTGCGACGCGGGGAGCCGGACGACGCGCCGGCCGCGGCGACAATCCTGCGACAATATCTCGATGAGCAAAAAAACGTTTGACGCCGAGGCGATTTACGCCGGGCTGCGCGACTCGGTGGCCGACGCGCTCGCGAAGGTGCCGGCCCGGCGCCCGCACATCATCGGGATCTACAGCGGCGGCGCCTGGATTGCCGAGCGCCTGCACCGCGATCTCGGCCTGACCACCCCGATGGGCGCGCTTTCCTCGGCGTTTCACCGCGACGACTACGGCCGGCGCGGGCTGCCCGCCGAGATGAAGTCCACCGACCTCTCGTTCGAGATTCGCGGGGCGGACATCATCCTCGTCGACGACATCCTGTTCACCGGGCGCACGGTGCGCGCGGCGATCAACGAGCTGTTCGACTATGGCAGGCCGGCGCGCGTCGAGCTCGCGGTGCTGCTGGACCGGGGCGGGCGCGAGCTTCCGTTCGAACCCCGCTACTGCGGACTGGTCCACCCGCTGGCGGCCGATCACGCGTTCGTGCTGTCGCGCGACGAAGCCGGCCGCCTTGCATTGAGGATCGAGTAGGCCAGCGATGCGGCATCCCCAACTGAACGCCGACGGCAAGCTGCAGCACCTCCTGACCATCGAGGGGCTGCCGCGCGAGATGATCCACCACATCCTGGACACGGCGGCGAGCTTCGTGGGCGTGTCGGACCGCGAGGTCAAGAAGGTGCCGCTGCTGCGCGGCAAGTCGGTGTTCAACCTGTTCTTCGAGAACTCCACCCGCACCCGGACCACGTTCGAGATCGCCGCCAAGCGCCTGTCGGCCGACGTGCTGAACCTGAACATCACCACCTCGTCGGCGTCCAAGGGCGAGTCGCTGCTCGACACGATCGACAACCTGTCGGCGATGCACGCGGACATGTTCGTCGTGCGCCACGCGTCCAGCGGCGCGCCGTACCTGATCGCCGAGCACCTGAACCGGATCCGCGGCCCGCACGTCAACGTGATCAACGCCGGCGACGGCCGCCACGCGCACCCCACGCAGGGGTTGCTCGACATGTACACGATTCGCCACTTCAAGCAGGACTTCACCCGCCTGCGGGTGGCGGTCATCGGCGACATCCTGCACTCGCGGGTGGCGCGCTCCGACATCCATGCGCTCACCACGCTGGGCGTTCCCGAGGTCCGCGCGATCGCGCCGTACACGCTGCTGCCCTCGGGCATCGAGCAGATGGGCGTGCGAGTGTTCACCGACATGCGCGAGGGCCTGCGCGACGTCGACGTGATCATCATGCTGCGGCTGCAGAACGAGCGGATGCGCGGCGCGCTGCTGCCGTCGGCGCAGGAGTACTTCAAGCACTACGGGCTCACCGCGGAGAAGCTCGCGCTCGCGAAGCCCGACGCGATCGTGATGCACCCCGGGCCGATGAACCGCGGCGTCGAGATCGATTCGTCGGTCGCCGACGGCGCGCAGTCGGTGATTCTCGAACAGGTGACCTTCGGCATCGCGGTGCGGATGGCGGTCATGACGATACTGGCGGCGAACTGAGATGCGGCTGTCGATTCTGAACGGACGTGTGATCGACCCGGCGAGCGGGCTCGATACGCAGGCGGCGGTGCACGTCGCCGCAGGCCGCATCGCCGCCATCGGGCAGGCACCCGGCGGCTTCGTGGCGCAGCGCACATTGGACGCGAAGGGACTGGTCGTCGCGCCGGGACTGGTCGATCTCGCGGCGCGCCTGCGCGAGCCCGGCTTCGAGTACAAGGCGACGCTCGAATCCGAGATGCAGGCGGCGCTCGCAGGCGGCGTGACGAGCCTGTCGTGTCCGCCCGACACCGACCCCCCGCTGGACGAGCCGGGCCTGGTCGAGATGCTCAAGCACCGCGCGCGCGGGCTCGACGGCGCACAGCTCTATCCGCTGGGTGCGCTCACCGTCGGCCTGCACGGCGAGGTGATCACCGAGATGGCCGAGCTCGCCGAAGCGGGCTGCGTGGGCTTCTCCGCCGGCCGCGAGATCGCCGTCGACACCCTGACGCTGCTGCGCGCGATGCAGTATGCGAACACATTCGGGTTCACCGTCTGGCTGCGCCCGCAGGATCCGCAGCTCGCGCGCGAGGGCGTCGCGCACGCCGGCGCGGTCGCGGCACGGCTCGGCCTGCCCGGCGTGCCGGTGGTCGCCGAAACGGTCGCATTGCACACCGTGTTCGAGCTGGTGCGGGCGACGGGATGCCGCGCCCACCTTTGCCGGCTGTCGTCGGCCGCCGGCGTCGAGCTGATGCGCCGCGCGAAGGCCGAAGGCCTGCCGGTCACCTGCGACGTGTCGGTCCATCACCTGCACCTGATCGACGTAGACATCGGCTGGTTCGACAGCCATTACCGCGTCGATCCGCCGTTTCGCGGCGATCGCGACCGCGATGCGATCCGCGCCGGCGTGGCCGACGGCACCGTCGACGCGATCTGCTCCGACCACACGCCGGTCGACGACGACGCGAAGCTGCTTCCTTTCTCCGAGGCCGAGCCGGGCGTCAGCGCGCTCGAACTCCTGCTTCCGCTCACGCTGAAGTGGGCTGCCGAGGCCGGGATCGCGATGCCGGCGGCGCTGGCGAAGATCACCTGCGCCGCGGCGCCGATCCTGGGCGTGGACGCCGGCCGTCTGCAGCCGGGCGCGCCGGCGGACCTGTGCCTCTTCGACCCGGGCGAGCACTGGGTCGTCGACCGCGAGCGTCTGCGCAGCCAGGGCAAGCACACGCCGTACCTGGGGCGTGAGCTTTCGGGGCGGGTCCGCACGACAGTGGTCGGCGGGCGGGTCGTGTTCTCGCGCCCGAGCTGACGGCCGCGCAAGCGCCGATTCGATGATCGCGACCGCACTGCGCCGGGCGGTGCGCCTGCCGCTGCTCATCGGACTGCTGTTCGGCGGCCTGTTCACCGTGCTCGTGCTGTTTCCTTTCGGCGACGAGGCGTTTCGCCATGGTGCGATTCGCCGCTGGTCGCGGATGCTGATTGCGGCCTGCGGCGTGCGTGCCGACCCGCGGCGCGCGGAAGGTGCGAAGACGCTCGCCGAGCTGCCCCCCGGGCATCTCGTCGTCGCGAACCATGTGTCCTGGATCGACATCTTCGTCATCAATGCCCAGTGCCCCTGCGGCTTCGTCGCGAAGGCCGAGATCGCCCGCTGGCCGCTGATCGGCACGCTCGTCGCGCGCACCGGCACCCTGTTCATCGAGCGCGGCAAGCGGCACGCGGTGCACAGGATGATCGAGCACATCGGGGCGAGGCTGCAGGTGGGCGGGCGCGTCGCGGTCTTCCCCGAGGGCACGACCGGCGACGGCCGCGGACTGCTGCCCTTCCACGCCAACCTGATCGAGGGCGCGGTGCGCTGCGGCGCGCCGGTGGTCCCGGTGGGTCTGCGCTATCTGGACGGCGACGGCGACACCGCCTCGCAGATCGAGTACATCGGCGACACGACCTTCGTCGCGTCGGCGTGGCGCATCATCGGGTCGCCGTCGATCCGATGCGAGGTGATCGCGCTGCAAGAGATCGCGACCGGTGACGGCGCGACGCGGCACGAGGTCGCGGGGCGCGCGCGCGAGGCGATGGCGCAGGCCCTTGGGCTGCCGCTGGAGGATGCGCAGCCGGAGAAGCTGCGGGAGCTTCGGCGAACCGCCGGTTGAATGCGGCGCCGTGCCTGCCGCGGGCGCTCGGCAGGGGCGCGCCGGTACGGGGCAGGCAGCGGGCTTGGCGGAGTCCACACGGCGACACCGCCCGCTTCGCGAGCCCTCGGCGCCATGAGGACCGCGTCGGCACACCTCGCGACGGGTT
>JAHEDO010000313.1 GCA_024641185.1 Burkholderiaceae bacterium
ATCCGGGCGTCGGTTTCGAACGCGGCACGTCGATTCGCGATGTCGACACGCACCGCGAGCACCGATCCCGCGATCACGAGCCCGAGCCACCCGAGCAGCCAGGGCGCCGATTGCCGCATCGAGCGCAAAGCGGCCACCATCCCGACGAAAGCAGCCTCTCGCGCGGCGCCGTCCGGCGCCTACGCGCGTCGACGCGGCCTGCGCGTCCACTGCCACATCATCACCGCCGCGATCAGGCTGATGCCGGCGATGTCGCTGGCCGCGCCCGGGTAGACCATGAACAACCCGGCGAGGATCAGCATCGTTCGTTCGAATCCGTTCGCCTTGGTCAGCACCCAGCCCTGCAAGCCACCGGCAAGCGCCGCAATGCCGATGCTGGCCGTAACGGAAACCTGGGCGATCGACCACCAGTTCGCGTCGGCGAGCTTGCCGATCGAGCCCATCAGCAGCAACCCCTGTCCAGTGGGGTCGAGCACGAACATGAACGGCACGAGGAAGGCCGGCATCGTGTACTTCCAGCTCTGCAGCGTGGTCTTGTACGGGTCGCCGCCGGTGATCGCCGCAGCCGCGAAAGGCGACAGCGCAGTGGGTGGCGACACTTCGGACAGAACCGCGTAGTAAAAGACGAACATGTGCGCGGCGAAATCGGGCACACCGAGCTTGATCAGCGCCGGCGCGGCGATCACCGCGCTAATGATGTACGAGGCCGTGACCGGAACGGCAAGGCCGATGATCCAGACGATCAGCGCGGTGTAGATCGCCGTGAGCAGCAGCGAACCTCCGGCGTAGGCGAGGATGATCGACGAGAACTTGAGCCCCAGCCCGGTGAGCGTGACCACCCCCACGATCAGGCCCGCTCCGGCGCAGGTGGCGCCCACGTTGAGCATCCCCACCGAGCCGCCGGACATCGCCTTGATGAAGCCCGAATTGATGAAGCCCTGCCAGACGCCCTGGGGGTTTCTGAACAGGTCGCGCGGCAGCAGCGCGCACTCGCGGTGCAGGAAGCTGGTGACGAAGGACAGCACCGTGGCCCAGAACACCGAGAGCACCGGCGAGAAGCCGTAGAGCATGAACGCGATGATCGAGATCAGCGACAGGAAGTGGAACCAGTATTCGCGCGTGAGCTCCCAGACCGTGGCCACCTTCGCGAACACGGTGTCGCGCATGCCGTACTTGCGCGCGTCGATCTCCACCATCAGAAAGAGCGCGAGGTAGTAGAGCAGCGTCGGGATCACCGCCATCAGCAGCACGTCGAGGTACGAGATCTTGAGAAAGTCGGCGATCAGAAACGCGGCGGCGCCGAGCACCGGCGGCGAGATGATCGCGCCCAGACCGCCGGCCGCGAGCAGGCCGCCCGCGGCGTTCTTGTCGTAGCCGACCTTGGCGAGCATCGGATAGGCAACCGCACCGAGCGTGACCGTGGTGGCGACACCCGAGCCCGAGGGCCCGCCCAGCAGGAACGACGACAGCACCACGGTGCGGCCGGCCCCGGTCGGCTTGCCGCCCATTGCCGAGAACGAGAAGTCGATGAAGAACTTGCCGGCGTTGGAGAACTGCAGGAAGGCGCCGAAGATCGTGAACAGGATGATCAGCGACGAGGACACGTCCACCGCCGAGCCGTAGATGCCTTCGAGCGTCATGTACATGTGCCCGACCAGCCGTCCGGCTTCATAGCCCTTGTGGGTCCAGGGCTCGGGCAACCAGGGGCCGGCGAACGCGTAGCCGATGAAGACCATCGTTACCACCGGCATGACCATGCCGTTGGTGCGCCGCATGGCTTCCATGACCAACAGGATCAGCGACACGCCGAAGAAGATGTCCAGCGCGTTGGGCGTGACGTTGCGGTCGGTGAAATCGTCTCCGCCCTGGAGCATGTAGACGACGATCGCGATCGAGAGAATCGCCATTGCCCAGTCCCACAACATGATCCGGTGGCGAAACGGCTTGGCCACCGGAATCATCAGGAACGTGAGCACGAGCACGAACGCGACGTGGATCGGTCGCAGCGACTGCGTGGGAACGATCGAATACGCCGCGTAGAGGTGGAACACCGACATCGTTACCGCGAGCAGCGTGAGGAACAGCCCCAGCAGCCCGGTAAGCCGGTGCGCGTGTCCCTCTTCCTCCTCGATGAACTCCTCGGCCCGCTTCAGCGCCTCTTCGCTGATCACGACATCGGGCTCGCTCGCTGCTGCGCGCGGCGCTTCACTCATGATTTCTCCAGGCTCGGCCTCGCTGCCGCGCGGGACGTGAACACCGCCGGCCGCTCGCGATCTGCGTCGCGTCGGCCGGCGCGGTGGGTCAGTTCAGCTTCACGCCCTTTTCGGCGTAGTACTTCGCCGCACCGGGGTGGAAGGGCACCGGCGACGCGGCGGCCTTCTGGTTCTCGAGCTTGAAGTTGGCGGCTTCCTTGTGCACGGCGATCAGGTCGTCGCGCTTCTCGAAGATGGTCTTCACGATGTTGTACGCGGTCTTGTCGTCCATCTTCTCGTGCGCGACCAGAACGTTCATGACCGTGGCCTGGCGGTTGTCGACGGTCATGCCCCGGTAGATCGACTTCGAGATCACGTCCTCGACGTAGAGGTTGCCGTACTTGGCGTTCATCTTGCCCACCAGGTCGGCGTGGTCGATCATCTTGATCGTGAGCCCGGGCGTGTTCGCCAGGTCGGTGACGCCGGCGGTGGGAAGACCGCCCACCCAGAAGAACGCGTCGATCTTGCGATCCTTTACCGCGTTGACCGACTCGGCCACGCCGAGCCGCTCGCGCGTCATGTCCTTGTCCTTGTCCAGCCCGGCCGCCTCGATCACGCGAAACGCCATCACTTCGGTGGCGCTTCCCGGCGAGCCGGTGGAGACGCGCTTGCCCTTGAGGTCGCCGATCTTGCTGATCCCGGTGCCTTCCACCGTCACGACGTGCATCCGGTTCGGATACATGATCATCAGCGTGCGCAGCGGCACCTTGCCGCTGGTGAACTTGCCCTCGCCGCGCAGCGCATCCTGCGCCGCGTCGGCCATCGAAAGGCCGATGTAGGGCTTGCCGGTATTGATCAGCTGCAGGTTCGCGACCGAACCGCCGGTGACTTCGGCCGTGGCCTGCATACCGGGCACGTACTTCG
>JAHEDO010000314.1 GCA_024641185.1 Burkholderiaceae bacterium
TCGGTTCGGGCGGCAATGCCGCGGCCGGCGGCTGGCTCGCGTCCGCGGTTTCCGGCGCGGGCGCGGGCTTCTTGCGTCTGAGAAAACCGAACATGATGCGGGAGAGACGGATCCGAGGTGGGCGCGAAAGGCTGTCAGGCAGGGCGCGTCCGCGTCGACAGTGCAGGGATCGCCCGTGCTGACGATCGACTTGGGCCACAATTCTAACTTCATCGACCGACCGGCCGCCCGATGGGCCCGAGCGCGCCGCCAATTCGCCACCGAACGCAATCGAACGCAACGACAATGCAATTCCTGAGAACGCTCTCGCTATTCGCCGTACTGGCCCTTTTTGCCGGACCGATCGCCGCCCAGACCACCGAGCGGGTGCTCGCCAACGGGCTGAAGGTAATCGTCATCGAGGACCATCGCGCGCCCACGGTGGCGCAGATGGTCTGGTACCGCGCCGGATCGATCGACGAGGTCAACGGCAAGACCGGCGTGGCGCACGTGCTCGAGCACATGATGTTCAAGGGCACGAAAACGATCGGGCCGGGCGAGTTCTCGCGTCGCGTCGCGGCGATGGGCGGGCGCGAAAACGCCTTCACCTCACGCGACTACACCGGCTACTTCCAGCAGATCCACAAGTCCCGGCTCGCTGAAGCCATGGCGCTCGAGTCCGACCGGATGGCGAACCTCGTGCTCAGCGACGACGAGTTCGGGCGCGAGATCAAGGTGGTGATGGAGGAGCGCCGTTTGCGTACCGAGGACAACGCACAGTCCCTCGTCTACGAGGAACTGATGGCGGCGGCGTTCATCGCGTCGCCGACGCGCCGGCCCGTGGTGGGCTGGATGAACGATCTCGAGGCGATGACCGCCGGCGACGCGCGGGAGTGGTATCACAACTGGTATGCGCCGAACAACGCGCTGCTGGTCGTTGCCGGGGACGTTCAGCCCGACGAGGTGTTTCGGCTCGCCGAGCAGACCTACGGAAGGATTCCGTCGACTGCGCTGCCGACGCGCAAGCCGCAGATCGAACCGGACCAGCGCGGGGTGCGCCGCCAGTGGGTCAAGGCGCCGGCGAAGAACCCCTATCTGCTGATGGGCTTTCGGGTGCCGAAGCTCGACGACGTCGAAAAGGACAGCGATCCTTACGCGCTGGAAGTGCTTTCGTCGGTGCTCGACCTCGACGAGAACGGCCGCCTGACCCGGTCGGTGGTGCGTGGCTCCAGGGTCGCCGACCGCGCCGGCAGCGGCTACGACATGACGTCGCGCGGGCCGACGCTCTTTCTGCTGACCGGCACGCCCGCCGAAGGCAAGACGACCGACGACCTGGAGCGTGCGCTGCGCGACGAGATCCATCGGATCGCGGAACAGGGCGTGGGAGACGCCGAACTTCGCCGCGTCAAGGCGCAGTATGTCGCCGACCGCGTCTACAAGCGCGACTCGGTGTTCGGCCAGGCGATGGAGGCCGCCGGGCTCGAAGTGCTCGGCTTCTCGTACCGGGACGCGGATCGGATCCTCGATCGGATCCGCGCGATCACCGCTGAGCAGGTCCAGGCGGTGGCACGCAAGTATTTCGACGACGATTCGCTCACCGTGGTCGCGCTGCTTCCGCAGCCGCTCGACAAGGCACCTGCCAAGCCGGCCCCCGGCACGCGGCACTGAGGAATCGACGCGATGATCACTCTGCAGGTTTCGCGGTTTGCGGCCGGGTTCGGCGCGTTGCTCCTTTCGATGCGCCGGTCGGGGAGGCGCGGCCTCCCGCCCGGTCGGCGGCCGGCCTGGCGGCGCACGGGAGGGCTCGCGGTGCTTGTGCTCGCGGGGTGGCCCGCGCTGGCCGGCGCCGTGCTGCCGATCGAGCACTGGACGACGAAGACCGGCGCGCGGGTCTACTTCGTGCACGCACCGTCGATCCCGATGTTCGACGTGAGCGTCAGCTTCGACGCCGGAGGCCGGTACGGACCGGCGGGCAAGGAAGGGCTTGCGAGCCTGACCAGCGAGATGCTCGCGAAGGGAGCCCCGGGTCTGGACGAGAGCGCGATCGCCGAGCGTTTCGCGATGGTCGGCGCGGAACGCAGCGCCGGGGCGAGCGACGACCGCGCGACCGTGTCGCTGCGCACGCTGACCAGCGACGCCGAGTTTGCGACCGCGGTCGATACGCTCGAACAGATCCTCGGCGCGCCGACGTTTCCCGCGGACGTGCTCGAGCGCGAGAAGCAGCGGTTGATGCAGTCCTTGCGCGAGGCGCAGACCAAGCCGGAGACGATCGCGCAGGAGAACTTCGGCAAGCTGCTGTACCTGCAGCATCCCTACGGCCGTTATGCGACACCGGAGTCGGTCGCCGCGATCACGCGCGACGATCTGGTCGGGTTCTACCGTGCCAATTACGCCGCGTCGCGCGCGGTGGTCGCGATGATCGGCGCGATCCCCCGTGCGAAGGCCGAAGCGCTCGCCGAGCGCCTGACGGCGCACCTGCCGCAGGGCGTCGACCCGCCGGCACTGCCCCCGGTGCAGGCTGCGTTGAAGGGCGTCGAACGGCGCATCGAACATCCCGCGACACAGAGCCACATTCTGATCGGAACCCCGGGCGTCGCTTGGGGCGACCCGGACCAGTTCGCGCTGTTCGTCGGCAACTACGTGCTGGGTGGCGGCGGCTTCGTGTCCAGGCTCTACAACGAGGTACGCGAGAAGCGCGGGCTCGCCTACAGCGTGTATTCGTACTTTGCGCCGGCGGTTCAGCCGGGCCCGTTCACCATCGGGCTGCAGACCCAGAAGGATCAGACCGACACCGCGCTGAAGCTGGTGCGCGAGACGCTCAAGGGCTTTCTGGACGACGGGCCGACCGAGGAGGAACTGACCGCCGCGAAGGCGAACCTGGTCGGTGGCTTCGCGCTGCGCATCGATTCGAACCGCAAGATCCTCAACTATCTGTCGTTGATCGGTTTCTACAAGCTTCCGCTCGATTACCTGGACCGCTGGCCGGAGCGCGTGGAGAGCGTGACCGTCCAGCAGGTGCGCGACGCGTTCGCCCGGCACCTGAAGCTCGAAGCGCTGTCCACCGTCGTGGTCGGTGCCGGCATGCCGGCGGCGCGCTGAGTCGCCGATGCGCCGCTCGCGGGCC
>JAHEDO010000315.1 GCA_024641185.1 Burkholderiaceae bacterium
AAGGCGCGCTACCTGATGGGTCGCACCGAGTTCGAGTTCTGGCGGGCGCAACGCGACCACGACGAACACCTGGCGGCCTTCGCCGACTCCGTACAGCCGGTGTTCGACGCCGGGCTGGTCGATCTGGTCGAGACGACCCATCAGGTCTGCGACGAGATACGGCTGGTGCCCACGGTCGGCCACACGCCGGGCCACGTCAGCGTCGCGATCTCGTCCGAGGGTCAGCAGGCCCTGATCACCGGCGACTTCGTTCACCACCCCTGCCAGATGGCGTATCCCGCATGGGCGTCGGCGGCCGACGTCGACCAGGAGCAGTCCAGCCGGACGCGGCGCGAAGTGTTCGGCCGGCTCGCAGGAACGCCGACGCTGGTGATCGGCACGCACTTCGCCGGCGCGAGCGCCGGTCGCGTGGTGCGCGACGGGGATGCGTTCAGGCTGGACGTTTGAGTCTTGCGGCGACGGAGTTCGTTCAGGCTGGGCGTTTGAGTCGTGCGGCGACGGGGCCGCGCGCACCGCAGATGCCCGCCTCGCGCCGATGATCGGCGTACCATGAACTGACATCTTGCGCATGCGCGCGATCGTTCGAGGAGGCGGCCATGACCGACCGCAACGAATGGGATGTCATCGTCATCGGTTCCGGCATCGGGGGCCTGGCCGCCGGCGCCGCGCTCGCACGGAACGGCCGGCGCGTGCTGCTGCTCGAGCGTCACTTCGTGCTCGGCGGGCTCACGCAGACCTTCGAGCGCGAGGGGTTTCGCTGGGACGTCGGCGTGCACTACCTCGGCGACCTGTCTGCGGACGCGCCCGAGGGCCGACTGCTGCGCCGCCTCGGCGTGGACCAGCTCCAATTCGCGCCGATGCCCCCGGCCTACGACCGCCTCCATTTCCCCGACGACTTCCGATTCGACGTACGCGCACCCGAAAGCGCCTGGATCGCGGATCTGAAAGCCGCGTTCCCGGGACAGCAGGACGCGATCGACGCGTACTGCGCGGCGCTTGCAGACGCGACCTCGGTCGCCCCGCTTCTGTTTGCCGCACGCTCCACGCCATCGGTGATCGGCAAGGCGCTGCGCTGGTGGAAGGGCAGCCGCATCGAGCGCTGGGCGCCGATGACGACCGCGCAAGCGATCCGCGGCTTCGTCGACGACCCCAGGCTCGCCGCGGTGCTCGCCGCACAGTGGGGCGATTTCGGAGGCGCCCCGAGCACGGGCAGTTTCGTGCTGCACGCACTGGTCACGCGTTCGTTTCGCAACGGCGCGTGTTATCCGGTCGGCGGCGCGGCCGCGATCGCACCGGCCTTCGTGCGGGTGATCGAGCGGGCCGGCGGTGAGGCCCGATGCAACGCCGACGTCGCGCGGATCGTGCTCGACGGCGATCGCGCGGTCGGCGTACGGCTGGGTGACGCCAGCGAGATCCGTGCCGCACACGTGGTGTCCGACGTCGGCGCCCGCGGCACGGTCGAGCGCCTGCTGCCGCAGGCGTGGCGCGAATCCGACTGGGCCCGCGAGATCCTCGCGCTCGCCCCCAACATCGCCAATGTCGCCCTGTACCTCGGCCTGGAGGGAGACATCGACACCGCCGGCGCGAGCGCTGCCAACGACTGGTGGTACGACAGCTGGTCGGTCGAAGACGCCGTCTGGGGCGATCCGTTCGAGCAGGCGCGCCCGCCTGCGGTCTTCGTGTCGTTCCCGTCGCTCAAGGACCCCGCGCACAGCGGGCCCCGGCACACCGCGGAGCTGCACGCGTGGGCCGACTGGAAGCTCTTCGAAGCCTGGCAGAACAGCGAGTTCGGCGGGCGCGACGGCGAGTACCTGGCGCTGAAGGACTCGATGCAGCGCACGCTGCTGGACGTCTTCCGCGACAAGTATCCCGCGCTCGCTCCGATGATCCGGTTCTGCGAAGCGTCGACACCGCTCACGATGCTCGCGTTCACCGGCCACGAGCACGGTGCGTTCTACGGGCTCGAGACTACGCCGCGAAGGCTGATGTGCGACGCGCTGTCGCCACGCACGCCAATCTCCGGGCTGGTGCTCGCCGGCCAGGACGTCGGCACCCCGGGAGTCATGGGCGCGCTCGTCGGCGGCGTGATGGCGGCCGGCGTGATCGAGCCTCGCGTGTTCGGCTGGATGCACTGAGACTGCGGCTCTTGCGGGTGCGGCTCACCCGCGACGCGGCCACGGCCGGGCCCGCCCGCCCCGCGCACGGGGCTGGCGGCCCTGCGAACTCAGTTGCGCGCGTACTTCCACACGTTGAGCCCGAAGCACAGGATGGCGAGCGCCATCAGCATCGACGTTATCCCGAGCACGGGGTCCACCGCGGTATTGCCGCCGAGGTACAGCGCCAGCATGAGCATCTGGATCGGGTAGACGATCTGATGGATCCAGAAGTGGGCCTTGGCGAGCCGGCTCGCGCTCGCCGCCGGTTCCGCCCGATACCAAAGCCCGGCAAGAAACATGACCACGAAACCCAGCAGGTTCAGATGGGCGTGCAGCGGCCGCAGCGTGTAGTCATGCCCGGCCCCCATCACGTTGCCGAGCACCACGCCCACGAACAGATAAAGCACAGCCATTCTGAGTAGCCATTTGCTCATGTCCGACCTCCTGTTTGCGCCGCCGGGATCCGACGGCAGGCACGGCGCCGGAAGTTCCGGCGACGCCCCGGATTGTTCTCGGAATCGTCGTCCACTGTCCAGTCCCCTCGGCGAACGCGCCGCGCCGCACCGCACGGGCATGCAACAATCGGCGGGCACCTTTCTTCCCGCAGGAGAACCCTTTGACCCAAGGCATCGTCAGCGCACCGCAGCCCGAAGCCGTCGAGGCGGGCCTCGACATCCTCGCCGCCGGCGGCAACGTCGTCGACGCCGCGATCGGCGCGGCGCTGGTGCAGACCGCGGTCGACCCCCAGATGTGCGGGATCGCCGGCTTCGGCTCGATGCAGATCTGCCTGCCGGCGCAGCGCGTCCACACCTTCATCGACTTCCATGGCCGCGCGCCGCTGGCGACCCGCCCGGACATGTGGACCGATCTGATCGTGCGCGAGTGCGACGACGGCTTCGGCTTCGTGCTCCAGGGCGAAGTCAACGAGATCGGCT
>JAHEDO010000097.1 GCA_024641185.1 Burkholderiaceae bacterium
CCCGCGCCGGATCATCGCCGGCTCGCGTTCAGCAACACCCATACCGGCGAGCGCCTCGACGTCGTCTATCACGATGACGGACGCTATCTGGACGACGCGCTCGCGGAGATCGACCGCCTGCTTCGCGACCATCGCAGCGGCGACGTCAAGCCGATCGACCGGGCGCTGCTCGACACCCTTGCGTCATTGCGCGGGAAGCTCGACACGACCGAGCCGTTCCACGTGATCTCCGCCTACCGGTCTCCGGCGACCAACGCGAAGCTCGCCGCGGCGAGCGGCGGCGTCGCGCGCAACAGCATGCACCTGCAGGGCCGAGCGATCGACATCCGCGTGCCGGGCCGTTCGCTCGAACTGCTGCGCCGTGCCGCACTCGCGATGAACGCCGGCGGCGTCGGCTACTACCCGAGCTCGGACTTCGTGCACCTGGACACCGGAAGGGTGCGCCGCTGGTAGCCAGGCGGGCCCGGCCTGCGTCGCATTCGCGGGTCGTCCGCCGTTCCTGCGCGAGGCCGTCCGGAGTCAGCCCGGCACGAATACGCCCTCTCAGTTGCGCGGCAGTTCGAAGCGCGCGCCCTGAAGGCGCTCGCGCAGTGCCGGCCAGGCCTCGCGCATCGCGCGCTCGCCCTCGTCGATCATCGTCTGCACGGTCCAGTCGCCATGCATCAGATGGTGGAGCTCGATGCGCACCGTGAAGTCGGCCCGACGGACCTGCTCCGCGATCAATGCATTGATCAGGATGTGCATCGCCTGGAACGCCATGTCGGCCATGCCCACGGGCCGCTCGTCGTGCGGCCGGTAGGCGATGTCGACCGCGATCACGAAATCCGCCCCCATCGCGCGCGCCGAATCCACCGGCACGGGCTCGGTCAGGCTGCCGTCGAACAGATCGACTCCGTCGACGCGCACCGGCGCGAAGATCACCGGGACGCTGCTCGACGCACCGACGGCCGGACCGACCGCACCGGAGCGCAGCAGCACGCGCGAGCCGTCCATCACGTTGCTCGCGACCGCGCCGAAGCGCAACGGCAGCGCTTCGATACGCCGGTACCCGACCGCCTGATCGATCCGACGCTGCAACGGCGCGTTGCTCATCAGCCCGCTCACCGGCCAGGTGAGTCGCCCGCTGTTGCGCCAGCCCAGGCCCTGCACGACCGCCTCGATCTCCGCCGGCTCCAGGCCCGCGGCGAATAGCGCGCCCGCGATCGCGCCGGCGCTGGTGCCGGCGATCACGTCCGGGTGCAATCCGGCGCTATCGAGCGTGCGCAGCACGCCGATATGCGCAAGGCCGTGCGCCGAACCGCTGCCCAGCGCGATGCCGATCCTGCGCCGCGGGTTCGGGGCGACGCCTTGCCCGCCGTCCGATCGCTGTGGCCCGGGCGGTGGCGCTTCCCCTTGACCGGTCGCCCGCGCCGGCTGCGCACCCTGCGCCTGCCTTGCCAACGCAACGCTCGCCGCCGCGGCAGCGGCCGCGACGCCCGCGGACATCAGTGTGCGTCGCCTCATCTTCTGCAAGCTCCAATGACCCCGAGCGCCCCGGGGGATGCATAGGACGATAAACTTCGTCCCGATGAACGCCAACCCCCGCCCCGATCTTCACCCCGACGCCGGCGACACGCTGATCGCGGGACTTCGCGCATGCTTTTCAGGGCGCCTGCTCACGCAGCCCGACGAGATCGCGCCCTATCTTAACGACTGGCGCAAGCGCTACGTCGGCCGCGCGCTCGCCGTCGTGCAGCCTGACAGCGCCGAGGACGTCGCCGCGATCGTCAAGTGGTGCGCCGCACACCACGTGCCGATCGTTCCGCAGGGCGGCAACACCGGCCTGGTCGGCGGCGGCGTGCCGGACGACACCGGGTGCGCGATCGTGCTCTCGCTCACGCGGCTGAACAAGGTGCGCGCCGTCGACACGATCAACAACACGATCACCGTCGAGGCCGGCTGCATCCTGCAGAACCTGCAGCAGGCCGCGAGGGACGCGAAGCGCCTGTTCCCGCTGTCGCTGGCGGCCGAAGGCTCCTGCACGATCGGCGGCAACCTGTCGACGAACGCGGGCGGCGTGCAGGTGCTGCGCTACGGAAACACGCGCGAACTGTGCCTCGGACTCGAGGTGGTCACGCCGTCGGGCGAGCTCTGGAACGGACTGCGCGGCCTTCGCAAGGACAACACCGGCTACGACCTGAAGGACCTGTACATCGGCGCCGAAGGCACGCTGGGCGTGATCACCGCCGCGACGATGAAGCTCTACCCGCTGCCGGTCGCGCAGGTGACCGCGGTCGCCTCGGTGCCCGACCCGCAGTCAGCGATGCGCCTGCTCGAGCTCGCGCAGGCCCGACTGTCGGCGTCGCTGACCGCGTTCGAACTGATCAGCGACTACTGCCTGCAGATCGTCGAGCGCCACTTCGACGCATGCCGGCGCCCGCTCGCGCAGCCGAGCCCGTACTACGTGCTGCTCGAGTCGTCCGATGCCGAAAGCGAGGCGCATGCCGCCGAGCGCTTCGAGGCGCTGATGGGGGAGGCACTGGAGGCGGGCACGATCACCGACGCCGCGATCGCCACGTCGATCGCGCAGTCGCGCGCGTTCTGGGCGCTGCGCGAGAACCTCCCCGAAGCACAGGTGCTCGAGGGCAAGAACATCAAGCACGACATCTCGGTGCCGATCTCATCGATCGACCGCTTCATCGTCGAGACCAACGCCCGCATCGAAGCCGCGTATCCCGGCGTTCGCATGGTCGTCTTCGGCCATCTCGGCGACGGAAATCTGCACTACAACGTGTCGCCCGCGCCCGGCATCTCGCCGGACGAGTTCATGGCCAAGGAACCGCCGATCAACCGGATCGTGCACGACGCGGTCCACGCGCATCGCGGATCGATCTCCGCCGAGCACGGCCTGGGACAGCTGAAGCGCGAAGAGAACGCGCGTTACAAGTCGGCGCTGGAGATCGAGCTGATGCGCAGGATCAAACAGGCGCTCGATCCGCAGGGGATCATGAACCCGGGGAAAGTCGTCGATTGATATCCGATATCGGCCGGCGCTCCGGCTGATTCGGGCGACGCGGCAGATCCCTCGGACAACGCAGCGAGCCTTTCGACCGAAGCAGCGGCCGGCTCTGCCTGAACGGCAGACGCAGCACGCATTCGACCGACATGCCTATCCCTGCATTCAAGCCGCAGGCGCGCCGCATGCCAAGCAACGCGCAATGATTTTTCGCAAGCGCCGCGCGCCACGTCCCCCGCCGGCAACAGCCGCTTGACAGCCGCATCGCAGAGGTCGAACTTGAATTGTTGGGGCGCTTCGCGCTCCTGTTTCCAGAGTGCAATCGGAGGGCAACATGAACCGACCGGAATTTCGGCGCTTCGTGATGCCGGCGGCGCTCGCCGCGACACTCGGCTGCTGGGCGCAGCCGGGATTGGGCGCGGGCTTTGCGCTGACCGAGCAGAACGCGAGCGGATTGGGCAACGCGTACGTCGGCGCCGCCGCCGTCGCGGAAGACGCCAGCACGATCTACTTCAATCCGGCGGGCATGACCCGGATCAAGGGCCGGCAGGTGGTCGGCGCGGTGTCGCTGATCGCCCCGAGCATGAAGTTCTCCGACAGCGGCGCCTCGACGGTGCCACCGTATCAGAGCCCGGGCGGCGGCAATGGCGGCGACGCCGGCGACCTCGCGGCCGTTCCGGTCGGCTACCTGTCATGGGAACTGCAGCCGAACAGCGTCTGGCTCGGCGTGGGCGTGAACGCGCCCTTCGGCCTGAGCACGAAATGGGACTCCGGCTGGGTCGGTCGGTTCCACGCGATCGAGTCGTCGGTCGAGGCGATCAACATCAACCCGAGCATCGCCTGGAAGGTCAACGAGCAGGTCTCGCTAGGCGCGGGCTTCAGCGCCCAGTGGATGAAGGCGACACTGTCGAACTCGGTGCCCTATAGCGCGCTCGCGGCGGCCAGCTTCGGAGCTGCCGGGCTGGTAGCGGTCGGCGGACCGAATCGCGAGGGCGAGGCCAAGGTCGATGGCGACAGTTGGGCCTGGGGCTGGAACCTCGGCGCGTTGTTCCAGGTCACGCCCGCCACCCGAATCGGCATGGCGTACCGCTCCACGATCAGCCAGGATCTCGAGGGCGACATCAGCTTCTCGGACCGGCCTGCCGCGCTGGGTAATGCGATCCCGGACGGCCCGGTCAAGTCCAAGATCAAGCTGCCCGACTCGTTTTCGCTTGCACTGGTCCACGACGTGAACCCGCGCTGGCAGCTGCTGGCCGACTACACCTGGACCGGCTGGAGCACGATCCCCGAAATCGCGATTCAGCGGACCGACGGCTCCCCGGTGAGCACGGTACAGCTCGGATTCAAGGACGCCTGGCGCCTGGGCGCCGGCGCGAACTACCGGTACGACGACCAGTGGACGATCAGGTTCGGCGTCGCCTACGACAAGTCGCCGGTGCAGGACGCCGAGCGCACGCCCCGACTGCCGGACAAGTCGCGCGTGTGGACCGCGATCGGCGCGCAGTATCGCGCGAGCGCGCAGACCGCCTTCGACTTCGGCATGGTGTACCTGTGGATTCCGGACGCGTCCAGCGACCTGCAGAGCACGTCGGCGGGCAATCTGGTCGGCAGTTACGAGGCCAGCACCTGGATATTCGGAGCGCAGGTCCGGTACAACTTCTAGGCGGGCGCGACGACGACGCGACGCGCTGCGTGACGTATGGCCGAACCGGGGCGGCGACGGGCCGCCCGCGGGGTGACGGGAACGGGGCCGCGAAGGCTCAGGCCCCGATCACCCCGCCGTCGTTCTTGCGGATCACCACGGTCGCCGAACGCGGCCTGCCGTCCGGCAGCTGGTCCGGCCAGTTCGACTTCGTCCCCTCGCCGGGGTGCTGAATATTCACGAACATCGTGCGCCCGTCCGGCGCCAGCGTCGCGCCCGAGATCTCGCACCCCTTCGGCCCGGTGAGAAAGCGCCTGGCCTCGCGCGTGTTCGGGTCGACCGCGAGCACCGCGTTGTTGCCGAAGACCTTCGGGTCGCCCGAGCCCATGTCGGTCTGCACCCAGATCACGCCGCGCTGGTCGATGAGCAGACCGTCGGGACCCGAGAATGCGTCGCCCTTCTGCGAGCCGTGCTGGATCTTGTCCGGGTTCGCCGGATCGCCCGCGAGGATGAACACCTCCCAATCGAAGCGCGTCGCCGCATGGTCGCCGCCGGCTTCGGTCCAGCGAAGCAGATGGCCGTAGGGGTTCGGTGCGCGCGGGTTCACTGCATTGGTGCCGGGCTCCTTGGGATCGTGCTTTCGCGACGTGTTGTTGGTCAGGCTCGCCATCACCCGGCCCGCCATGGTCGGATCGACCGCGACCCATTCCGGGCGATCGAGCGGCGTCGCCCCGGCGGCGTCTCCCGCCCATCGCGTGCGCAGGCAAACATCGGCCTGGGTCTTGAACCCCTTTTCGGCGGTCAGCCCGTTTCGCCCCGGCGCGAGTTCGAGCCAGCGCCCGGTGCCGTCCGCATCGAAGCGCGCCACGTACAGCGTGCCCTCGTCGAGCAGGTCGCGGTTGGCCGCGCGATCGCGAGAATTCCAGGCTTTGCTGGTGACGAACTTGAACAGATACTCGTCGCGATCGTCGTCAGTCAAATAGAACGCCACGCGCCCATCCTTGCACACCGCAGGCATCGCGCATTCGTGCTGGATCCGGCCGAGCGCGGTCCGCTTGACCGGCGGCGAGTCCGGTGCGAACGGGTCGATCTCGATCACCCAGTCGAAATGGTTGGTCTCGTTCGGATCGCGATCGGCGCCGAAGCGCGGATCCGCGGCGCTCCAACCGAAGTGCTCGCCCCGACCGTAGCCGATCCGTTGCTCGTCCATCGACGGCCTGGCGCGCGGCTTGAAAAACGCGTAGCACCCCTCCTCGCAGGAGAGGTAGGTGCCCCAGGGCGTGAAGCCACGCGCGCAATTGCCGGTGGTACCCGTCCCCGTGCGACCGTCCGGATTCTGCGCAGTGCGCATCGACGGATGGCCCGCGGCGGGACCCGAGAACCGCATGGGGGTGTTCGCGTGGATGCGCCTGGCGTAGCGCGACGGCCGCAACACCTGCCACTTGCCACCGAGCAGTTGTACCTCGACGATCGACACGCCCACGGCCGCCTGCGCCTTGCGCACCCTCTGCTGCGGCGTCCATTTCGCACCCTCCGGCTGCAGCAGACCGTAGTCGAAGTACTCGTGGTTGACCGCGAGCAGGCCATGCTTCGACGAACGGCCGGTGACCGAGCCAAGCACAGGCGAATCGATGAAGTCGACCGGAAAATAGTGCATGCCGTCGTGGTGCATGCCCGCCTGCAGTGCCTGATCCTCCGCGGTGTTCGACGCGTCGGGTTGAAACTCGGGCATGTACAGGTCGGAGCGCGCGATCCCGACAGGGTCCCCCCAGGCGAGCAGGACCGACGCGGTGTAGCCCTCGGGGACGACCACGTTGTCGTCGGTGGAGACCGGGACATGCTTGAAACCGAGCAATGCGGGAGCGTTCGATCCGGCCGTCGCGGGCGACGCGGCCGAAGCCCGCGATGCGAGTGACGCGAGCGAGCCCCCGGCCGAGAGCCTGCGTCCGAGCGAAGCCAGTGCCGCGCCGAACGAGGCGAAGCTGCGCACGACGTCGCGGCGCGACGGACTCTCGATCAGGTCGGCGAGCGAGGGCGGCCCCGGACGCGGCCGGTCCGCCCTGGATGCGGCCGTGTCGTGGTCATCGCGATGTCGGTAGCGGCTCATGGTCGAATGATGCCACCGTCGCAAGAGACAAAGGGAAGATGTGCGCGCAGCGCGCCTCGCCGACCGGAGACCAGGTTGTCGGTAGCACGGCAGGCGGGGACGTGGACGGGCATCGTCGCTGAAAGCGAGTTTCCCCTGGGAAGCCGCGGCGAGCAACCCACGCGGAACGGAAGAAACGAAGACGCCGGCTCAGCCGGCGTTCGTCGGCGTCACAAGGCTGTCGGTCGAGCCGTGCGAGTCGCGTCCACGCGCCGGATGCCGGCAAGCCCGAGCAGGCCGATCCCGAGAAGCGCCAAGGTGCCAGGCAATGGGATCTGCCCGCAACCGGTCGGGTCCTGCTGCGGATCGCACGCCGGCGTCGCTTCGTTGATCAGGAAGAACGAGTCGGCGCCGCCGTTCTGATCGTACTTCGCGTGAAAGGCGTAGATGTGCCCCGCCGAAAAGCTCAGACCGTTTGCTGACAGGATGTAGTTCGTCCAGCCCGTGCCCGTATCCGGGTCGGTAAGGTTGGGCGTAGTAGTGGGGTTGACGAATCCCGCGAGCCACAGACAATCCGTCGGCCCCTTGGTCGACCCCGCGGCGGGAGCATCGTAGGGGCATTCCCAGATATCGAACAGCAGGAGGTTTTGAGGCGTGCTCGAACCGTTCGTGTCGATCCCGATGAAAAAACCGATCTTGTCGGTCGGCGCACTCGGAGTGCATCCCGAAATGAGTCCGCAGGTCAGGACGTTCGTCAATTGATCGAAGGTGTAGAACGGCCCGACATCCGTGTTCTTGTCCTGTCCATTGAGATAACCGGGGGCCATCCACTGTTGGAGGTTGTTCGGGGCGTTCTTTCCGTCGGTCCCGAAACTCCACTTGTCGATCGTCGAGTCATTACCGCCGTTGTTGGTGAGCGGGTGATACCAGCCGTCGGGGTTCTTGCAGCTCGCGTCCCCGAGCACGCACGGATCGTCCTGCTGCTGCTGGTAGGCCTCGCCGGCCTTCTTGTCCGTCGGCGTCAGCGTGAGAGTGTAGACCGGGTCGGCATGCACTGCCTGGGCGAACCCCGCAAGCCCGACGACACCCAGCAGGCAGGCTGTCACGATGCCGAAACGCCGTCGCCCGGACGAACCAGGGCTGAATATTCGAAGCGCTGCCAGTTTCATTGCACCCTCACCATTCGTTCACGCCGGATTCCGGCGTCATTCGCGACTTACCCGGGAATTCTTGACCATAGGCAGATCTTCCCGGACGCACGGCAGGTGAGGCGTGCGATTCCGCACATCTTGTGCGCGGGCGTGGCAACGCGCGTGAAGTCGGTCACACCCGACGACACGAGCGCGGGGACGGGGACGGGAACGGGTGCGCGCGTCTTCCGTCAGTTCGACGCGATGGAACGAACGATTGTCAACGAACAAGCCGACTGCTTCGAGGTCGTGTCGGCAAGTCGATCGGGGCCGCTGACCGGATCCGCCGTCTTCCGGCAGCGCTCCGGGCGAGGGTCGCAGTGCGGCGGCAGGCGTGCGCGAGCAGTCGTCGCCAGCGGGTCGGGCCTCGCTACGCCAGCCCTCCGCGCACCAACCCCGCCCCCGCCACCAGCGCCCGCATCTTCTCCCTGGCCACCGCCCTCGGCAGCGCCGAAAACCCGCAGTCCGCCGTCGCACTGAGCTTCTCGATCGGCACGTGGTGCAGCACCCGCGTCAATCGCCGGGCGACGTCCTCGCCGGTTTCGACGTAGAACGACTTCACGTCGACCACCCCGGCGGCGATGTGGAACTTCTGCGACAGCTGCCCCAGCACTTCGATCTCGGCCATTTCCCGGTTGGCGAACTCCAGCACCAACTCGTTGGCGATCAGCGCGTCGATCGCCGGCATCAGCCGCTCCAGGCTGCGGTTGGACACCGGCCGCCCGGCGCTGTTGCCGAAGCAGATGTGCACGCCGAAGCGCGCCGACGTGCCCTCTATGCAGCGGTTCAGCATCTGCGCGCCCGCCACCAGCGACAGGCCGTGCGACGGATGCGCAAGGCCCGGCTCGTCGATCTGGATCCGGCGGCAGCCCGCCTGCAGCAGCCGCTCGACCTCGCGGCGCACGATGCGCACCAGGTCGTCGAGCACGCTCTCGTCGCTGCGCCTGGCGTGGTGGATCATGCTGGCAAACGTCAGCGGCCCCGGCACCGCGATCTTCAGCGCGCGGCCTGGCGCGGCCTGGCGCAGCCACAGGTAGTCCTCGACGATGCCAAGCCCCTGGGGCGCCTCCACCGCGCTGGTCACCTCGAACTGCGGCACCTGGTCGTAGCCCTGCACACCCAGCCGGCGCTGCGGCTCCAGGCGTTTCAGGCCGGTGAGCCGGTCGTGCATTCCGAACACGAAGCGCTGTCGGCGGACCTCGCCGTCGGACAGGATGTCGAGCCCGGCGTCGAGCTGGTCGAGCACGGCGACCCTGAGCGCGTCCTCCATCAGCTCGTCGACATCGGCCGGGCCGAACGCGCCGTCGCGCATCTGCCGGCGCAGGAAGGAAAGCCAGCCCGGGACGGCGAGCGATCCGACGCCCATCGTCGGCAGTGACGGCAGCGCGGGTTCCGGCAGGTTCGCGGACGCCGGCGCGGTGTCTGAGGCGGTTTCGGCGGCCTTTGCCCGGCGCCGGCGCAACCCCGGAACCGCATCCACGGTTCGCTCGACCAGTTCCTTCGCCTTGGCGGTATCGATTCTCGGCCTGATCACGGCGCTCCCCTGTGGACGGCAACCTGCCTACCAAGATACGCGAAGAAT
Source organism: Burkholderiaceae bacterium (assembly GCA_024641185.1). Classification (GTDB taxonomy): domain Bacteria; phylum Pseudomonadota; class Gammaproteobacteria; order Burkholderiales; family Burkholderiaceae_E; genus Quisquiliibacterium. Next base: position 9,496 of record JAHEDO010000097.1, read on the forward strand.
CGGCGGTTTGCCGCGTTCGCGGATTCGGGAACGTCCACGCGGAGCCGCGTTGCCGTCGATTCAACCCCGTCCAGAGCACTGTCAAATTAGGCGACACGGCGCGTTCGGCCAGTGGCGCCGCAGGCCGGTCAGCCCGCGCCTGCCCGTCCGAGTTCGGTCACCTTGGCCGGCGGCAACCGGTACTCCCACTTCTTCCAGGCCTTGAGCACCGCGTTCGGGTACTCGGGCCGACCCAGGCTGCCGTTGTAGCGGCCCAGCGCGCGAAAGAGGTCGCCGTTTTCCTGGTCGATGTAGTGGCGCAGGATCGCGCAGCCGTAGCGCAGGTTGCTGCGCATGTCGAAGAGCATGGACGTGTCGCCGTCGCCGATCACGTCGGTCCAGAACGGCATCACCTGCATGTAGCCGCGGGCGCCCGCGCTCGACACCGCGTAACGCCGGAAATTGCTCTCGACCTCGATCAGTCCGAGCACCAGGTGCGGGTCCAGGCCCGCGCGCTGCGCCTCGTAGCGCACCGACTTCAGGAACTCGACGCGCTGCTGGTAGTCGGGCTTCCACTTGCGCGGCAGCCGCGCGGACATCGCGCTGAGCCAGTCGACCTTCTCGATGATCGACACGAAGCGCGGCTCCGGGGCGGAGCGGTCATCCGCGATTGCGGCCGCCAGCGCGGAGCGCACCGAAGCGGTCATCGGTTCGTACTGCTGGTTCCCGGCCAGCACCGGCGGGGCGAGCAGGGCCACGACCACGCACGACAACGCCGCCCAAGCGGGCCGGCGCCACGCCGGTGCGCGGAATCCGCGGCGTTCGCGCGTGCGGAACATCTCAGACGCTCCCATCCGAACCGGAGATTCCGAGGCGTATGGCCGGCTTCAGCGCAGACATCGGTTGAGGTGACCTTTTCAGCATTTCGTCGGAGCGGGCCGTCTACCGACCAGGTGCATCACCGTGCGGACGCAGTGCCCGCGGGCGTCGGACCCGCCCAAGCTCTTCCGACTCTCGCACTCGAATGCTCCCCAAGGCAGCCGTGGCACGACGAAGGACCGGTAACGCTTGACCAACGGTCGTCGCGGCTCACCGTGCGTGGGTCTGACCGGTCCGTCAACGACCCCTGTCGAAGTCTAGTGCGTTTCCCCGCGTGCGCCCACCGCCAGACGGCCGATCCGTAAGGCCGGCGCCACACTGAGCATGCCGACGTGGCGGGTTGGACACCCGCAGCGGGCGGTCGTATGCTGGTCAGACAAGCTGTCCGGTGAACATGCCCGGCAAGGTCCGGAGGACGTCAGCGCGGTGGCGTCGAATGCGCGACCGATGAATCGGAGACAGCCGCGATCGGGGAGGTGCCCCATGGTCGAACCACGCAAGCCTGAAATGCCCGAACAGATCTCCTGCGAGATCTGCCTGAAGGAAGTCCCCAGGACCGAGGCGATGAACGCCGAGGGGAGCGAGTACGTGCTCTATTTCTGCGGCCTGGAGTGCTATGAGAAGTGGAGCGGCGACAAGACCGCGACAGGCGCGGGCGAGAAACCGCTGGCCGGCAAGAAGGCCTGAGCGCAGGCTGTCCGCGCCGCGTGGGCTGTCCGTGCAGCGCAGGCCGTCCGCGCAGCGCACGAC
>JAHEDO010000098.1 GCA_024641185.1 Burkholderiaceae bacterium
GGTCGTGCTCATGCCATCCTCACCTGGGCCTGGTTCCTGGCCGCCCACGCTGGGTCGACGCAGCGGGCGGCGCCGGCTCGGCGGAGGCGGCAGCCTCGCGCCGGACGGTGCCTGGCTGCTGGCTGGCCGACTCCTGACTGCCGACGAAATAATGGGCATTCTCGGCGGCGATGTTGGCGATGGCCCCGAAGATCGACTCCAGGTGCTCGCGCATCGCCCTGGACGCACCCGTCGTATCGCCCGCCGCGACGCAGCCGACGATCGCTTTGTGCTCGCGCATGCGCTGGCGCGACCGCCCGGTGTCGGCCAGCGACAGCCGACGGACGCGGTCGAGCTGGCCCTTCGCGTCGTGGATCACCTGCCAGGCGCGCTCGTGGCCGGCGATGCGGGCCAGCATCCGGTGCATCGCCTCGTCCTCGCGGAAGAATTCTTCAGGATCGCCGCCTGCCATCGCGCGGGCCTGCGCCATCAGGTTGCGCGCGAGTTCCGCACGCTGGGTGTCGTCGATCTTTTGCGCGGCCAGCTCGACGATCCGGCATTCGAGCGTCTCGCGCACGAAATGGTTGTCGCGCACGTTGCCAAGGTCGATCGGCGCGACGAAACTCCCTACCTGTGGAACCACCTGCAGGAAGCCCTCGTCGGCGAGCCGCCTGAACGCCTCTCGGACCGGCGTTCGGCTCACCCCGTAGGTTTCGGCGATCCGCGCCTCGGAGAGCGCGTCGCCCGGCCGCAGCGACACCGTCACGATCTGCTCGCGCAGTTCCTGGTAGATCTGATCGACCCCGACCCGGCGCCCGAGGGCCCGGACGTTGGAGTGGATTTCGTTGCTCATGTACACTAGTATACAAGTATAAAGGAGAGTGGCGATGCTGGAGTGCAAGGTATACGGGGCGGAGGATCTGCGCGTGCTGGAAGTCGGCACGCCGGAGCCCGGACCGGGTGAAGTGCTGGTGCGGCTCGGCGCCGCCGGCATCTGCGGGTCCGACATGCACTACTACTTCCACGGTCGGGTCGGCAGCTTCCGGATCCGCGAGCCGCTCACGCCGGGACACGAGGCCTCGGGCGTCGTCGCCGCTGTGGGCGATGGCGTGAGCCGCGTGAAGACCGGCGACCGGATCGCGATCAATCCGTCGAGCCCCTGCGGGCGCTGCGCCGGCTGCCGCGAGGGCCGCGAGAACCTGTGCTCGAACATGCGCTTCCTGGGCAGCGCCAGCGTGTTTCCTCATGTCCAGGGAATGTTCAGCGAATACTTCGTGATGCCCGAGCGCCAGTGCGTTCCGGTGTCCGCCGACGTGTCGATGCAGGAGATCGCCATGTCGGAGCCGCTGTCGGTCGCGTTGCATTCCGCGCACCGGGCCGGAAACCTGCTCGGGAAGTCGGTGCTGATCACCGGCAGCGGCACGATCGGCTGCATGATGGTGCTGGCAGCCCGCCTGGCGGGTGCCCGGCACATCGCGATCACCGACGTCGTCGATCACCCGCTGTCGGTTGCGCGCGCGGTCGGCGCCGACGAGGCGGTGCGCGTCGACCGCCTGGGCCCGGACGAGAAACTCGCCGCGTCGATCGGCGAGCCCGACGTCGCTTTCGAGGTCTCCGGCGCCGCGTCGGCACTGTCGACGTGCCTGGAGACCGTGCGGCGCGGGGGCACGATCGTGCAGGTGGGCACGCTGCCGGTCGAGGGCATTCACATGCTGGCCAACCTGGTGATGCAGCGCGAACTGGACTTGCGCGGATCGTTCCGATTCGGCAATGTATTCGACCACGCGGTCACGGCGATCGCCTCGCGCCAGGTCGACGTGCGTCCGGTCATCTCCGACTCGCACCCCCTTTCCGAAGCGGCCCGGGCGATCACGCTGGCGCGAGACAAGACACGCAGCATGAAGATTCACCTGGTGCCGAACTGAACAACCGCAAGCCCGCGGTGCGCGAGACGCGCTAAGCTGTCGCACCCGGGACCGGGAGATCCCTTCGAACCTGCGTACCGAGCATTTCCGTTCCGCAACAAGATCCGACAATGGAGGAGAACCAATGAAACGCCTAGCGACCTTCGCGGCCGTATCCGCCGCACTGCTGATTTCCGCCGGCCCCGCCGCGGCACAGACCAAACTCAAGTGGGCCCACGTCTACGAGACCTCCGAGCCGTACCACACCGAGTCGGTGTGGGCCGCAGAGGAGATCAAGAAGCGCACCAACGGCAAGTTCGATATCCAGGTCTTCCCGGCCTCGTCGCTGGGCAAGGAAACCGACATCAACCAGGGCCTGCAGCTGGGCACCGTAGACATGATCATCTCGGGCCTGTCGTTCGCCGCGCGCAGCTACCCGCGCATCGGCGTCGGCTACTACCCGTTCACCTTCCGCGACGGCGACCACCTGCTGAAGTGGTCGACCAGCCCGGCCTTCCGCGAACTGGCTGACGGCTACGAGGCCAAGAGCGGCGTGCACCTCACCGCGCTGACCTACTACGGCGCACGCCACACGACGTCGAACCGCGCGTTCAAGGACTGCGCCGGCATGAAGAACCTGAAGATCCGGGTGCCGGACGTGCCCGCCTACATGGCTATGCCCAAGGCCTGCGGCGCGAACCCGACGCCGATCGCCTTCTCCGAGGTCTACCTGGCCCTGCAGAGCGGCACGGTAGAGGCGCAGGAGAACCCGCTGCCGACGATCGAGGCCAAGAAGTTCTACGAGGTGCAGAAGCACATCATGCTGACCGGCCACATCGTCGACGGCGTCGCCACGCAGATCGCCCCGCACGTCTGGAAGAAGCTCACGGACGAAGAGAAGAAGATCTTCACCGAGGTCACCCAGGAAGCCGCCCGGCGCGGCACCGAGATCGTCAAGCAGCGCGAGGCCAAGCTGGCCGACGAGTTCCTCAAGCGCGGCCTGACCGTCGAGGCGGTCGACCGGGCCGGGTTCCAGAAGGCCGTCCTCGAGAAGGTCCCGATGGAGTCGATGGGCTACGTCAAGGCCGACTGGGACAAGATCCAGGCCCTGAAGTAATCGCCCTGTCGGGCTGCGGCCGGCGCATCGTCGCCGGTGCGCAGCCCTTTGCTTTCCGACGCGGAGTCTCCCGATGACCCAGTCCGCCGCAGGGCACGAGGCACCACTGCTCGACGACGCCGGCCTGCACGCGACCGATGCGCCGATCGACCTCTCGGTCTACCGGTGGGAAGACTGGGTGACGCTGGTGATCTTCTGGCTGCTCGCCTTCACCGTCTTCTATCAGTTCTTCACCCGCTACGTGCTCGACGACTCGGCCGCCTGGACCGAGGAGATCGCCCGCTACCTGCTGATCGTCGTGACCTTCCTGGGTGCCTCGATGGCGGTGCGCCGGAACACCCACATCCATGTCGAGTTCCTCTACCGCTTCCTGCCCGCGTCGGTCGGCCGGTTGATGTCGACGCTGGTCGACCTGGTCAGGCTGGGCTTCCTCGGCTACGCGACCTGGCTCTCGATCGACCTGGTGCCGCGGATGGACAACCTCCGCATGACGGTCGTCGACCTGCCGATGAGCTACGTTTACGGCTTCGTCGCGGCCGGCTTCGCGATGATGACCTTCCGCGCCGCGCAGGTGAGCCTGCGCCACTGGAATCGCGGCTGGAGTTCGCTCGAGCGCCCGGGCGACGCGGACTGATCGGCGCGGGGAAACACGAACGATGAACGGACTCTTCTTCGGAACCTTCCTGGCGGCGATGACCGCCGGCGTGCCGATCGCGATCGCGATGGCGCTGGGCTCGCTCATCTACATCTGGTTCAGTGGCACGATCCCGCCGCTCACGATCGTTCACCGGATGGTCGGCGGCGTCGACAGCTTCCCGCTGCTGGCGGTGCCCTTCTTCATCTTCGCCGGCAACCTGATGAACTCCGCCGGCATCACCAACCGGATCTTCGGCTTCGCGCTGAAGCTCGTGGGCTGGCTCAAGGGCGGCCTCGGGCACGTGAACGTGGTCGGCTCGGTCGTCTTCTCGGGCATGTCGGGCACCGCGGTCGCCGACGCCGGTGGGCTGGGCACGATCGAGATCAAGGCGATGAAGGACCACGGCTATCCGGTCGAGTTCGCCGTCGGCGTGACCGCCGCCTCGGCCACGCTCGGCCCGATCATCCCGCCGTCGCTGCCGATGGTGATCTACGGCGTGCAGGCCAATGCGTCGATCGGCAAGCTGTTCGCCGGCGGCTTCATACCCGGCGCCGTGATGGCGCTGCTGATGATGCTGATGGTCGGCTGGTATGCCCACGTGCGGAAGTACGGCGCCGACTTCCCGTTCTCCTGGCGCAACATGGCCAACGGCCTCGCCGAGCTGATCGTCGTCGGGATCACGGCCGTCGTGCTGCTCAAGCTCTGGGGCAACGAGGAGCTCGGCGGCCTGCTGAAGTTCGGCGCGCCTCTGGCCGCGATCCTGGTGGTCGACAAGTTGTTCAAGTTCGACGCGCTGATGGCGCTGCTCACGCCGGTGATCCTGATCGGCGGCATGGCGTCGGGCCTGTTCACGCCGACCGAGGCCGCGGTCGCCGCGGTGTTCTGGGCGCTGTTCCTGGGCTTCGTCTGGTACCGGACGCTGAACCTGCGGATGCTTCTGAAGATCTCGATGGACACGATCGAGACCACGGCCACCGTGCTGTTCATCGTGGCGGCGGCGTCGATCTTCGCCTGGGTGCTGACGACCACCCAGGTCACCGAGGCGGTCGCGCAGTGGGTGCTGTCGATCAGCTCGGAGCCCTGGGTCTTCCTGCTGCTGGCGAACCTGTTCCTGCTGTTCGTCGGCTGCTTTATGGAGACGATCGCCGCGATCACGATCCTGGTGCCGGTGTTCATGCCGATCCTGGCCAAGCTCGGCATCGACCCGATCCACTTCGGCCTGATCATGGTGCTGAACCTGATGATCGGACTGATCACGCCGCCGGTGGGCATTGTGATCTTCGTGCTCTCGAAGATCTCGGGGCTGTCGTTCGAGAGGACGGTGGTGGCGATCGTGCCGTGGATGATCCCGCTGCTCGTCACGCTCGGGCTGATCACCTACGTGCCCGATCTGGTGATGTGGTTGCCGGGCATCCTCTACCCGGACTGATCCGGCGCGACCGGACGCGATCGGAATCACTGGAGCCAACCGATGAGCAGGATCAGCCGCGTCGAGATCTGGCAGGTCGACCTTCCACCGAAGGTCCCGCGCTCGGACGCGATCCAGTCCTTCGTCACGCAGGAGACGCCGATGGTGCGCGTCACCTGCGACGACGGCGCGCAGGGTACCGGCTACACCTATACGATCGGCACCGGTGGCTCGTCGGTCGTGGCGCTGCTGGCCGACCACCTGGCGCCGCGCCTGCTGGGCCGCGACGCCGACGACATCGAGGCGATCTGGAAGGACCTGTTCTTCCATACTCACGCCACCGCGGTCGGTGCGATCACCGCGCTGGCGCTGGCGGCGGTCGACACTGCGCTGTGGGATCTGCGCTGCCGCCGACTCGGCCTGCCGCTGTGGAAGCTCGCCGGCGGCGCCCAGTCGCGGGTGCCGGTCTACAGCACCGAAGGCGGTTGGCTGCAGCTGCCGGTGGAGACGCTGGTCGCCGAATCGGTGGCGGCAAAGCAGGCCGGATTTCGGGGCGTCAAGATCAAGGTCGGCAAGCAGCACGTCAGCGAAGACGTGGCCCGCCTGCGCGCGGTCCGCGACGCGGTGGGCGCGGACTTCGAGCTGATGGTCGATGCGAACCAGGCCTTCACCGTCGGCGAGGCGATCCGGCGCGCGCGCCAGTACGAGCCGCTGGACCTCGCCTGGTTCGAAGAGCCGCTGCCGGCCGAAGATCTCGGCGGCCACGTCCGCCTGGCCGCGTCGACATCGCTGCCCGTCGCCGTCGGGGAGTCGATCTACTCGCTGCAGCACTTCCGCGAGTATCTGCAGCGCGAGGCCTGTTCGATCGTCCAGGCCGACGTTGCGCGGATCGGCGGCATCACACCGTGGCTCAAGACCGCGCACCTGGCCGAGAGCTTCAACGTACCGATCTGCCCGCATTTCCTGATGGAGCTGCATGTGTCGCTGTGCGCCGCAGTGCCGAACGCGGCCTGGGTGGAGTACATCCCGCAGCTCGACGACATCACCACGTCGCGCATCGCTATAGAGGACGGCTTCGCGATCCCGCCGGATTCGCCTGGCATCGGGATCGACTGGGACTGGGCGGCGATTGAACCGCGGGCGCGCGTGCAACGGTTGATCGGGGAACGTTGATCACCACCTACCGGCCGGCGGACTGCGCGGTGCGGCGCGCCGGGCTGCGCTTGCGTGTTGCGCGGAGGAATCGCATCCGATGAACCCGGCCCCACGCGTCGAACCCGTGTTTGGCGGTATCTGGCCGATTCTCTTCGCGTTCTTCGACGCGAACGACCGTCTCGACCGTGCCGCGATGAGGCGCCAGGCGCAGGCCGCGGTGGCGTGGTGCGCTCCTGGCGTCGCGATCCTCGGGCTCGCGACCGAGGTGAACAAACTTTCGCTCGCCGAGCGACACGCGCTGATCGGGTGGCTGCGCGAGGACCTGGACGGCCGGCTCCCCTTCGCGGTCACCGTCAACGGAGCCAGCGTCGCCGAGCAGCGCGCGCTCGCGGAGTTCGCGATCTCGCAGGGCGCCGCGTGGCTGATCCTGCAGCCGCCGCCCGTCGCGGTCACCGGTGCGCGGTCCGAGCGCTTCTACTTCGATTTCTTCGCGCAGGTGATGGACGGTCTGCCGGTGCCGGTGGGTGTCCAGAACGCCCCCGAGTACCTGGGAGTCGGACTCTCGCCGGAGTCGCTGGTGGAACTGGCTGCCGCGCGGCGCAACTTCCGGGTGCTCAAGGGCGAGGCCTCGAGCACGGTGATCGAACGCACGATCGCCTGCGCGGGCGAGCGCCTGGCGGTCCTGAACGGACGCGGCGGGCTGGAACTGATCGAGAACCTCGAGGCCGGCTGCTCCGGCATGATCGTCGCACCCGACACCGCGGATCACCAGCAGCGCGTGTTCGAACTGCTGCGCGACGGCCGCGACGAGGAGGCGCGCGCGTTGTATGCACGCATCCTGCCGGCGATCGTGTTCGCGATGCAGTCGCTCGACGCACTGATCTGTTACGGCAAGCGCATCGCCGCATGGCGCCTCGGGCTGGAGGTCGCACATGACCGCGCGCCCGCGCTCGCGCCGACCGCGTTCGGCCTGAACGTCGCCCAGCGGCATGCGCGCCGCCTGGGGCCGATCACTGCGAACGCCGACCTTGCATAGAATGCCGGAATCGAATCTCCGCCCCGAACCGAAGCCCCACGAACCGCCTTCGCGAGAACCAGCATGTCGAACGTCATCTCCCTCGTACGCCACCCCACCCTGCGCCTGAACCCGAACGACGACGTCGTGATCGCGGCGCGTCCGCTTCAGGCGGGCGCGAAAGTGGAGGCGGAGGGCGTCACCTGCGTCGACGCGATCCCGGCCGGCCACAAGCTGGCGGTGCGAGCGGTCGCCAATGGCCAGCCGGTCAAGCGCTACGACCAGATCATCGGCTTCGCCACCGCCGACATCTCGCCTGGACAGCACGTGCACACCCACAACCTCGCGTTCGAGATGTTCGAGCGCGACTACGCGGTGGGCGTGGACGCGAAGCCGACGCCAAAGCCCGCCGCGCCGGCCACGTTCATGGGCATCGTCCGCACGGACGGGCGCGTGGCGACCCGCAACTACATCGGTGTGATCTCGACGGTGAACTGCTCCGCGTCGGTGTCCAAGTACGTGGCCGCGCACTTCACGCCCGAGGTCCTGAAGGCCTTTCCGAACGTGGACGGCGTCGTGCCGATCACGCACTCGTCGGGCTGCGGCATGGACAGCGCGGGAGCGGGCATCGACGTGCTTCGCAGGACCATCGCCGGGTATTGCCGCCATGTGAACTTCGCGGGCGTCGTGATCATCGGCCTGGGCTGCGAGGCGAACCAGATGGACGCACTGTTCCAGGCGCAGCAGATGCACGAGGGCACGCTTCTGAAGCCGCTGATCATCCAGACCTCCGGCGGCACCCGCAAGACCGTCGAGGCGGGGATCGCGGCAGTGAGGTCGATGCTGCCGTCGGCCAACGACGTGAAGCGCACGCGTGTGCCGGCCAGCCACATCACGATCGGCCTGCAGTGCGGGGGTTCGGACGGCTACTCCGGCATCACCGCCAACCCGGCGCTCGGCGCCGCCTGCGACCTGCTGGTGTCGCACGGCGGCACCGTGATCCTGTCGGAGACGCCGGAGATCTACGGCGCCGAGCACCTGCTCACCCGGCGCGCGGTATCGCAGGCGGTCGCCGACAAGCTGATCCGGCGAATCAAGTGGTGGGAGGAGTACACGGCGCGCAACGACGGCAGCATGGACAACAACCCGTCGCCCGGCAACAAGGCGGGCGGACTCACGACGATCCTGGAGAAGTCGCTGGGCGCGGTCGCCAAGGGCGGCACCACCAACCTGGTCGACGTGGTCGAGTACGCGCAGCCGGTGAACGCGAAGGGCTTCGTGTTCATGGACACGCCGGGCTACGACCCGGTGTCGGCCACCGGGCAGGTGGCGGGCGGCGCTAACCTGATCTGCTTCACCACCGGTCGCGGATCGGTCTACGGATGCAAGCCGGCGCCGTCGATCAAGCTGGCCACCAACTCGATGCTGTACGAACGCATGTCCGAAGACATGGACGTGAACTGCGGCGCGATCGTCGACGGCACGGTGTCGGTGCAGGACAAGGGCCGGGAGATCTTCGAACTGATCCTGCGCGTGGCGAGCGGCGAGGCCACCAAGAGCGAAGCGCTCGGCATGGGCAACGACGAATTCGTGCCCTGGCTGCTGGGCGCGGTGATGTAGCCAGGCGATCCGTCGCCGCGGCAGGCCCGCGCGGCGTTCACGGCTCCCAGGCCACCTCGATCGAGTAGTTGGCAGCCAGCCACTCGGAGTAGCTGCGCATCTCGACGCTGCCGACGATCGTGGGCTCGCCGTAGACGTCCTGCCGAGGCGCGGCCAGCCGGCGGATGAAAGGCCCGGTGTCGCGCCACTGCAAACCGTCGACTCGCGCCACACGCTGCATCGGATTCGCGAAGACCCAGCCCCAGCTGTTGCGGTACCGAAACTCCCTGTCGCCGATCCCGTCGGTGTTCGAATCGTGCAGCAGCGGCGCGGTGACCCTCGCGTATTCGCTGGTCAGCGCGAACATATGCACGCCGGCCAGTCGTGCCTGCTCGTGCATCCAGATCAGCGCGACGTCGGACAGATCGCCCTCCGCATACGAGCCGCCGACATCCGAATGCGCTCCGACGAAGCCACGCTCGATGCGCACGCCCGCCAAGGGGCTTCCGACGATCGACTCGGCGGGGAACAGTGTCCGGTGCTCGTTCAGCGCAACCGCTTGCGCCGCGTAGGCGGTCTCTACCGGCACCGACAGCCGCCATCCGATGTTCGCCAGGCCGTCGGCGCCGAACTGTGCGACCGTGTCCCACAGCCCGAGGAAACGCAGCCTCACGCATGCTCCGAGCCGACCGAACGTGCCGCTGCTGATGCGGTCGGCGACGCGGTTCGAGAAATCGCGCGCCATTGCGGCGCCGCGCGAGAACCCGATCACGTCGACGTCGACCGGCGCGCCGCGGGCGGACGGCGCCGACACCGCCGCCTCGAGTTCGGTTAGCAGATAGTCGACGCGCGCCGTCGCGGTTCCGGCGACGATCGCATCGGTCGTGTTGGCCAGGATCCCGCTGGCCGGATCGTCGCGGCCCACCCCGGCCATGTACCAGACGCGCCCATCGGAGTACGCGCGCGACAGCTTGTAGACATTCGACCAGTCGTCGCTTCTGGCGGGCGGATCGCCGTTGCCCGTTCCGTCGAAGGCGAAGAGCAGCAGTCCGCTGGGGTCGACCCTGGTCAGCGGATCGTTGCCCGCGTAGACATAGGGGTTGGGCCCGCCCGCGAGTCCCAGCGGGTCCGGGCTCAGATAGCGGCCGGTGTCGGGGTCGTAATAGCGGTGATCGTTGTAATGAAGCCCCGTCTCGCGATCCTCGTATTGGCCGGGAAGCCGCAGCGCGAGCTCGAACGCGGGCTCCGGTCCGAGGTGCGGCTCCGGTCCGAGGTGCGGCTCCGATCCGAAGTTCAGCGTCGCACCCGAAGGCAGCTCGCCGTTCGACGTGTCCGTGGGCCTGGCGCCGAGCCGGCGCCCGAACGGCGCATAGTCGGCGCGCCAGATCACGCGCGCCCTTTCGTCGGTGACCGCTTCGGGCGCGCCCAGGTGATTCAGGTGAAGGTAACGAATGCGACGCGGCACGCCGGCAGATGCGGGCCGACCTGGTGATACCGCCGCACGATCGAGGATCGCGACCGGACGGTCGGCGAGGTAGACGTACTGGCGAAGGACCTCGCCGCGCGCGTCGAGTTCGGCGAGCAGACGCCGTTGCGCATCGTAGAGATAGTGGGTCGCGACGCCGTCGACGAGCTTGGCGATGCGCAGACCGCGCGCGTCGTACCGGTAACGCGCGACGGTTCGGCCGGCTTCGCGCACTTCGCGCAAGCGTCCGCCTGCGTCCCAGCGGTAGGAACGCCCCGCGCCGGCGATGAGGCGGCCCGCGGCGTCCCAGGTCGCGGGCGTGTGCTTCAGGTGGTTCGCCTGGTGAGCGTCGCCCGGTCGCATGACGGCTTCACTCGACGTGGCCTGCTGAAACGGCATCCTCCGCAGTCGGTTGCCTGGCGCAATCGTCTCGAAGCGTTCGGTCGATTGCCGCGGCGCCGGCTGCACCATGGTCGCGTCCCGCTGCGCGCGCAAACGGTTGCCGTTCACGTCGTAGGCGAAACGCCAGATCCTCTGCGCGGACTGAGAGCGTTGCGACGCCTGGAGCAATCGACCCCGGGCGTCGTACAGGTAGGCATGCAGATGCAGCCCGCGCCGCCATGCCAGCAGTCGACCGTCGCCGTCGAAGACGAGGCCGTGACGCAGAATGTCTTGCCCTCGGCCGACACCGCGCTCGGTTCGATGGGTGATCTCTGCGAGCCGCCCACGTGCCGTGCGCCGTTGCGTCGCCACGACTCCGTTGCCGAACACGGCACGACGCAGGCCGAAGCGATCGCGTTCCAGTGCGCTGACCAGCG
>JAHEDO010000099.1 GCA_024641185.1 Burkholderiaceae bacterium
CCTCGGCGCCGGTCTGCGCGCTCAGGCGGGCCAGCTCGATCCTGTCCAGGTACTCGGGCGTGACATCGCCGGTCACGTAGACACCGTCGAAGCAGGACGACTCGAATCGCGTGAGCCTGGGGTTCACGTCGGTCACAGAGCGCTTCATCGACGCGATGTCCTGGTACACCAGGGCGTCGGCGCCGATCGCCCAGCAGATCTCGTCGTCGCTGCGCCCGCTCGCGATCAGCTCGCCGCGGGTAGGCATGTCGATCCCGTAGACGTTGGGAAAGCGCACCGGCGGCGATGCCGAGGCGAAGTAGACCTTGTTCGCGCCGGAATCGCGCGCCATCTGAACGATCTCGCGCGAGGTGGTTCCGCGCACGATCGAGTCGTCGACCAGCAGCACGTTCTTGCCCTTGAACTCCACGCTCATCGCATTCAGTTTCTGGCGCACCGACTTCTTTCGCACCGACTGGCCGGGCATGATGAAGGTGCGCCCGACGTAACGGTTCTTCAGGAAGCCTTCGCGATAGTCGATGCCCAGCTTCATCGCGAGCTGCATGGCCGCCGGGCGCGAGGTGTCCGGGATCGGCATCACCACGTCGATGTCGCCCAGCGGGAACTGGCCGGCGACACGCTCGGCGAGATATTCGCCCATCTTCAGGCGCGTCGCGTAGACCGACGCGCCGTCGATGATCGAATCGGGTCGCGCGAAATAGACGTACTCGAACACGCAGGGATTCAGCGACGGGTTGTCCGCGCACTGGCGCGAGTGGAAGTTGCCGTCGAGGTCGATGAGCACCGCCTCGCCGGGCTGCACGTCGCGCACCATCCGGAATCCGAGCCCCTCGAGCGCCACCGACTCGGACGCCACCAGGTACTCGGTCCCGCTGTCGGTCTCGGCCACGCCGTAGCACAGCGGCCGGATCCCGAACGGGTCGCGAAACGCGAGGATGCCGCAACCGGCGATCTCGGCCACGCAGGCGTAGGCGCCGCGCACCCTGCGCTGCAACGCGGCGACCGCGTCGAAGACCGTGTCGGGATCCAGCGTCACGCCGCGCGCACAGGCCTGCAATTCGTGCGCCAGGACGTTGAGCAGCACCTCGGAGTCGGAATCGGTATTGATGTGGCGCAGGTCGCGCCGGAACATCTCGTCCTTGATCTGGTCGGAATTGATCAGATTGCCGTTGTGCGCGAGCGTGATGCCGAAAGGCGCGTTCACGTAGAAGGGCTGGGCCTCCTCCGAGTCGCCCGAGGAGCCGGCGGTCGGGTAGCGCACGTGGGCGATGCCGCTCACCCCCGGCAGCGAGCGCATGTTGCGCGTGCGGAACACGTCGCGCACCAGGCCGTTGCCCTTGTGCATGTTGAGCTTCTTGCCCATCGCGGTGGCGATGCCGGCGGCGTCCTGCCCGCGGTGCTGCAGCAGCAGCAGCCCGTCGTACAGCAGTTGGTTCACCGGAGTGCGCGAAACGACGCCGAGGATTCCGCACATGGCTGGCCTCTCTGTTCAGGTTTGGCGAACGCCGCTTACGCGGCTGGGCAGGTAGGGCTCGACCCAGGCGACGATCGCGTCGAGCAGCGGACGGGAAATCGCCGTCCGCCAGGCCACCCCCTGGTGCAGGTCGAATGAGCGCGCCACCACGACGACCAGTGCGATCAGCGCCAACGCCCGGACGCCGCCCAGCAGCGCGCCGAATAACCGGTCGGCGCCGCCGAGTCCGAGCTTGCCGACCGCGCGGGCGATCAGCGCACCAGACAACCTTACGACGACGAAGAGCGCAATGAACAGCAGCACGAAGACCACCCACGGCTGATGCTGCATCGAACTTGCCTCGACCGCGGCGGGGGCCGCCAACGGCGTTCCCAGCAGCGCGATCACCCAGGCCGCCAGGCCGAACACCGTGCGCACCAGGCCGCGCAGAGCGCCCAGCAAGACCGAAAAGATGGCGACTATCAGGATGAACCAGTCCCAGGCGGTCAGTGACGACAGAGTGATGTCGCCCATCGCGTCACGGCGCGACCAGCACCGACTCGATGCCCGCCGCCCGGAGCTTGGTTCTGGCCTGCTCGGCGGCTTCCCGTGTGCGGAAAGGACCCACGCGGACCCGGATGCGCTCGCCCTGGCCGGTCGAGACCTTCTCGGTAAATGACTTGTACCCCGCCTTGCGGGCACGTTCCGCCTGTTCGGCGGCGCCCTTGGCGCTGGAGAAGGCGCCGATCTGCACGAGGTAGCCGTCGACCTTCGCGGCGCTCGCATCCTTGGCGGAAGTGTCGTCCTTGGCCTGCGCAAGCCGGGCGATCGGGTCGTTCGCCGGCACGGGCGGCGCCGGCTTGGGCGCGGCCTTGGCTGCAGCGGGTTCGGGCTCGCGCGCCCCAGGCTCGGGAACCGCCGCGTCGCGCCCCGCGGCACCTGCGGCATCGGATCTCGCGCTGCGCGCGTCGTCCGCGCCGGCCGGATTTCGATCGGCCTGCGCCGAGGGCTGGCTCGAGTCGTTGCGCTCGTCACCCGCCGACGCGCCGGCGGCGGCGTCGCCGGTCAACGGCTTGATGACGCCACTGCGCACGTCGGACCCGCTGCGATCCGGCAGCGGCGTGTCGCGTGACGGGATCCTCACCTGGACGTCATCGCGTATCTGGCGTGGTTCGGAGTCGAGGATCAGCGGCAACACGATCGCCGCGGCGAGGCACACTGCCGCCGCACCGACGAGGCGCCGGCGCGCGCGCTTCTTTTGCGGAAGCGCCGGATCGAGCGAGGGGTTGGACTTTCCGTGCGAGGAGCGCGAGGCCATGTCTGATTCAGATTGAGCGGCCTGATTGGCGCCTGAAAGCGAGCACGTCGGCAACCGTGAGGAAGGAACCGAAGACGACGATTCTATCACCCTCGTCTGCTCGCTCCAGCGCCGACGCGAGCGCTTGGCTCGCGCACGGATGCGCCTCGACGATGCGCTGCGCCGTCGGCGTGATTCCGCACTCGGCGAGCGTCTGAACGAGCTCCGCCGATTTCGCCGCGCGGGTCCCCGGCAGGTCGACCAGCAGCCAGTGATCGACCCGCTCGCCGAGCGCAGCGATCATCGCGGCGATGTCCTTGTCGGCCATCACACCGAACACCGCCCAGGTCACCGGGTGGAAACCCATGTTGTCGAGATTGCTGGCCAGATGCGCCGCGGCGTGCGGATTGTGGGCGACGTCCAGTACCACGACGGGGCGGCCCGGCAGCACCTGAAAGCGGCCCGGCAGATCCACCGTGGCCAGCCCTTCGCGTACCGCCTGCTGCGGCACCGGAAGCCTGTCGCGCAGCGTTTCGAGCGCGGCGAGCGCGCCGGACGCGTTGAGAAGCTGATTCGCACCGCGAAGCGCGGGGTAAGCGAGGCCGGTTCGGCGCGCGCCCCGTCCGCCGTAGGACCACTGCAGGCGGTCGCCCGCGTAATTGAAGTCGCGCCCGAACAGCCAAAGGTCGGCGTCGATTTCCAGCGCGTAGTCGATCAGCGCCTGCGGCGGCGCTGGATCGCTGCAGATCGCCGGGCGGCCGGTGCGGTAGATGTGCGCTTTCTCCCAGCCGATGCGCTCGCGGGCGTCGCCCAGGTACTCGGTGTGGTCGATGTCGACGCAGGTGACGATGGAGCAGTCCGCGTCGATCAGGTTGACCGCGTCCAGCCGCCCGCCAAGCCCCACCTCGAGGATCGCGACGTCCGGCCCGGATTGCGCGAACAGCCTCAGGATCGCGAGCGTCGTGAACTCGAAGTAGGTGAGCGTCGTGCCTTCGCGCGCGCGCTCGACCGCCTCGAAGTGCGGCAGCAGCTCTTCGTCGGACGCCGGCACGCCGCCCACGCGGGCGCGCTCGTTGAAGTCCACGAGATGCGGCGACGTGTAGAGCGCGACCCGGTAGCCCGCCGCCAACAGGATCGACTCGAGCATCGCGCAGGTCGAGCCCTTGCCGTTGGTTCCGCCCACGGTCACGACGACGGTGTCCAGGGATAGCCCCAGACGCCCGGCGACCGCGCGCACGCGGTCGAGTCCCATGTCGATCGACTTCGGATGCAGCCCTTCGACCCGCGCGAGCCAGTCCTGCAGTGTGGCCGGAGAGTGCGAGCCGCCGGGATCGGAGGCCGTCATCGATCCTTGCGCATCAGGCGACCGCGTCGCTCGGCAGGCGCAACAGGAGCGCGAGCAGGCGCGCGATCTCGTCGCGCATCTGGCGGCGATCCACGATCATGTCGATCGCGCCCTTTTGCAGCAGGAATTCCGCGCGCTGGAACCCCTCCGGCAACTTTTCCCGCACCGTCTGCTCGATGACCCGCGGCCCCGCAAAGCCGATCAGCGCCTTGGGCTCCGCGATCACCACGTCCCCCAGGAAACAGAAGCTCGCGGACACCCCGCCCATCGTCGGATCGGTCAGCACCGAGATGTACGGCAGTTTCTTGTCCGACAGGCGCGTGAGCTTCGCGGTCGTCTTGGCCATCTGCATCAGGGAAAGCACGCCCTCCTGCATCCTCGCGCCGCCCGAGGCCGCGATCGAGATGAAGGGCACTTTCTGCTCGATCGCGGTCTCGACGCCGCGCACGAAGCGCTCGCCGACCACGGAGCCCATCGAACCACCCATGAACTCGAATTCGAAGGCCGCCGCGACGACCGGAATCGTGTGGATCGCGCCGCCCATCACCACCAGCGCGTCGGTCTCCTCCGTCTGCTCGAGCGCTTCCTGCAGGCGCTCCGTGTACTTTCGGCTGTCCTTGAACTTCAGGGCGTCGATCGGCAGCACCTCCTGCCCGACCTCGAAACGTCCTTCCGCGTCCAGAAGCGCGTCGAGGCGCTGGCGCGACCGCAGTCTGAGGTGATGGCTGCACTTCGGGCAAACGTGCAGGTTGCTCTCGAGATCGCCGCCGTACAGGACAGCGTCGCAGGCGGGGCACTTGACCCACAGACCCTCGGGCACCCGCTTCGGTCCGCCGGCGGATCGCTTGATCCGCGGCGGCAGCAGCTTGTCGAGCCAGGTCATCGCAGATTCCTCCGCCTCAGGCACTACCCTTGCGCGCGCCGGCGCCATCACCCGATGCGCCTTCGGGCGCGTCGAGCGCTCCGCGCACCGACGCGACGAACGCACCGGCACGCCCGGCGGCGCCCTCCGGTGCGCCGTCATCGAGCACCTGGATCATGCGGGTGCCGATGATCACCGCGTCGGCGTGGCGCGCGATCGCGCGCGCCGTCTCGCCGTCGCGGATGCCGAAACCCACGCCCACCGGCAGCGCGGTGCCCTGCTTGATCCGCGCGACCCGCTGCGCCACCTCGTCGGTGTCCAGGTGGCCCGCGCCGGTGATGCCCTTGAGCGAGACGTAGTAGACGTAGCCGCTCGCCAGCGCCAGCACCTGCCGCACCCTCTCTTCGTCGGAGGTCGGGGCGATCAGAAAGATCGGGTCGATGCCACGATCGCGTGCCGCGCGCGAGAACTGTTCGGACTCCTCCGGCGGATAGTCGACGACGAGCACCCCGTCGACGCCGGCGTCTCGACACGTGTCCAGAAACACGTCGACCCCCATCCTCTCGACCGGATTGGCGTAACCCATCAGCACGACCGGCGTCGTGTCGTCACGCTTGCGGAACTCGACGACCGTGGCGAGCACGTCGCGCAGCCCTACCTTGCGCGCGAGCGCGGACTCGTTGGCTCGCTGGATCACCGGGCCATCGGCCATCGGGTCCGAGAACGGCACGCCGAGCTCGATCACGTCTGCGCCGGCGGCAACCATCGCGTGCATCACCGGCACGGTGGAGTCGGTGGCCGGGAAACCGCTGGTGACGTACGGGATCAGCGCCTTGCGGCCCGAGCCGGACAGTCTGGCGAAAGTCTTCGCGATCCGCGACATCAGAACTGCAGCCCCGCGCGTTGCGCGACCGTGTGCATGTCCTTGTCGCCGCGGCCGGAGAGGTTGACCAGGATCGCGGTATCGGGCGGCAGCGTCGGCGCGAGCTTGGCCGCGTAGGCGAGCGCGTGACTCGACTCCAGCGCGGGAATGATGCCCTCGATCCTGCAGCAGGTGTGGAAGGCCTTCAGCGATTCCTCGTCGTCGATCGCCACGTAGGTTGCGCGGCCAGAGTCCTTCAGCCACGCGTGCTCCGGTCCGACACCCGGGTAATCGAGCCCCGCCGACACCGAATGCGTGTCGATGATCTGCCCGTCCTCGTCCTGCAGCAGATAGGTGCGGTTTCCGTGCAGCACCCCGGGCGTGCCCATGGACAGCGACGCCGCGTGCCGGCCGGTGTCCAGGCCCTCGCCCGCCGCCTCGACGCCGACCAGACGCACGCCGGGTACGTCGATGTACGGATAGAAGATGCCGATCGCGTTGGAACCGCCGCCCACGCAGGCCACGACGTAGTCGGGCTGGCGCCCGATCATCTCGGGCATCTGCTGCTTGCACTCTTCACCGATGACCGACTGGAAATCGCGCACCATCATCGGATACGGGTGCGGCCCGGCGACGGTGCCGATGATGTAGAAGGTGTTCTCGACGTTGGTCACCCAGTCGCGCATCGCCTCGTTGAGCGCGTCCTTCAGCGTCTTGGAGCCGGACTCGACCGGCACCACTTCCGCGCCGAGCAGCTTCATCCGGTAGACATTCTGCGCCTGCCGCTTGACGTCCTCCGAACCCATGTACACCACGCACTGCATACCGTAGCGCGCCGCCACGGTGGCCGACGCGACGCCGTGCTGGCCAGCCCCGGTCTCTGCGATCACCCGGGGCTTGCCCATGCGCCGGGCGAGCAGCGCCTGTCCGATCGTGTTGTTGATCTTGTGCGCGCCGGTGTGGTTGAGATCCTCGCGCTTGAAGTAGATCTGCGCGCCGCCGAGCATCTGCGACCAGCGCTTCGCGTGGTACACGGGGCTGGGCCGCCCGACGAAATGCTTGAGCTCGTCGTTGAACTCGGCGATGAACTCCGGGTCCTTGCGATAGTGATCGTATGCGGCGCGCAATTCTTCGAGCGCGTGCACCAGCGTCTCGGCGACGAAGATGCCGCCGTAGGGCCCGAAGTGGCCCTTGGCGTCGGGAAGGTCGTATGGTTTCATGTGTCGGAACGGGCCCCGGCGGTGAGTCCAGCATCTGCGCAGACGACAGCGGCCACGAACCGCTCCATCTTCGCATGGTCTTTGATTCTTGCGTCGGAGCCTTGGATTCCGCTGGAGACGTCGACCGCCATCGGCCGGACCCTGGCGATCGCCTCGCCCACGCTGGCCGCGTCCAGCCCGCCGGACATCACCAGCGGTCTGCCGCGCTGCTGCGGAATCCACGACCAGTCGAAACGCTGTCCGCTGCCTCCGAAACCATCGCTGAACGAATCCAGCAGCAAGGCCTCCGCAGCCCCGAAACGCGCGAGCGATTCTAGCAAATCGGCCGGTCCGCGCATTCGAACAGCCTTCCAGTACGCAAGGTGATCCGATGCGGCGAGCGCGCAATACTCGGGCGTCTCGTCCCCGTGCAACTGCAGCACGTCCAGCCCGACCGTCCCGGCGACCTCCCGCACGCGCGCCACCGTCTCGTTGACGAACAGTCCCACCGAACAGACGTAGGACGGCAGGCGCCGGCGCAGCAGCGCGGCCTGCGACGGATCCAGGCAGCGCGGACTCTTCGCATAGAAGACGAACCCGATGGCGTCCACCCCCAGCGCAACCGCCGTGTCGACGTCTTCGGCTCTCGCCAGACCGCAAAACTTGATGTGCGTTCTCATGCTTCAGACACCCGCAAGCGGCGGGCGCGCCGGTGGCCATGACCCGATATCGTACTGCGCCGGGTACTCGACACCGGTCAGGTAGAGCCCCTGCGGCGCGAAGGTGGGTGCGCCACGGCGTCGATCGCGCTGCACGAGCAGTTCCCCCAGCCATTGCTCCGAGCGTCGCCCCATGCCGATCCAGACGAGCGCGCCGACGATGTTGCGCACCATGTGGTGCAGAAAAGCGTTGGCCTGCAGTTCCACCGCGACCAGCGAGCCGTGTTCCCGGACCTCGATTTTCTCCATCGTGCGCACCGGCGTGGACGCCTGGCACTGCGAGGAGCGAAACGACGAGAAGTCGTGCGTTCCGATGAGATCACGCGCCGCAGCGGCCATCCGCGCGACATCCAGTTCCCGGAAGCTCCAGCCCGCGCGCGACGCGTACAGCGGGTGCCGATGCTCGCCGCGGTAGATCAGGTAGCTGTATGAACGCCGAAGCGCGCTGTAGCGCGCGTTGAATCCGTCGTCGACGCGTCGGCAAGCCTGGACCGCCACGCCCGCCGGAAGGTGCGCGTTGACGCCGCGCACCCAGGCGCTGTCGGGCCGGTCGGCCGTCGTGTCGAAGTGCAGCACCTGCGCAAGCGCGTGGACCCCCGCGTCGGTGCGGCCGGCGCAGACGGTGGCCGCCGCGTGGCCCGCGATCCGCGCGAGCGCGGATTGCACCGAGTCCTGGACGGCGGTGCCCGCAGGCTGCGTCTGCCAGCCGGAGAAATCACCGCCCTCGTAGGCGAGTCTGAGTACCACGCGCATGCGGTTCGCAAACAAAAACGGGGAAGCTGCGCTTCCCCGTGGGTTCTCGCCGACGGCGAATCAGACGATCTTTTGCAGCATCGAGCGCGCCTTCTGCTGCTGCTCGCCGTCGCCACCCTTGACCACCTCCTCGAGGAGCTCGCGGGCACCCTCCTTGTCGCCGATTTCCTCGTAGGCAGACGCCAGGTCGAGCTTGGTCGACATTTCCTGCCACTTGACGCCTTCGGCGCTGGTCGCGGCCGGCGCCGGCTCGAGATCGAGTCCGATCGACGCAAGGTCGGTGTCGTGCTCGGCCGCCTCGGACTGAACGCCGCCACCACGCGACGCCCCGGTCCGGCTGAGTCCTTCGAGCGACGGGAGGTCGATGTTCAGATGGTCTTCCGGCTCCGAATTCTCGTCGACCTGGCGACGCGCTTCAACTTCGGCAGGAGAAAGATCGAGCGACGGGAGATCGAACCTGCCCTCGACGGCACGCTCGAGCTCGCTGGCGTCATCACCCTGCGTCGACTCGCGGGACGAGGCAAGCATTCCCCCAGCCTTGCCGATCGTCGTGTCCAGGTCCAGGTTGAAGTCCAGCGACGGAACCTCGTCGTGTGCGGAAGCGTCGCGCTTCGGCTCGTCCTCGGCGAGCGGACGGGTCTCGGCGAACGACACCGCCGCTCCCTCGAGCACGCCGAAGTCGACCGCGACCTCCTCGTCCTGTTCGGGCGCAGCGGCAACCGGCTCGGCGTCGGCCGTCTCGGCATGCGTCGGCTCGTCCGTCGCTCGAGGCGTCTCCGCTTGTTCGGTCTCGACGCTCTCGTCCCGGGCGGGAGCCAGTCCGGTGTAAAGCGCGTTCTCCGGATCGAGCGCCAAGCCCATCGTGACGACCTTCGGCCACTCTTCGTTCTGCCCGCCGGTCATCCGGTGCATTTCACCAGCGACCTGATTGAAGCCGTCCGCGTCCTTGCGACCCGACAGGATCTCGAGCAGTTTGGCGCGAATCGCCTGGCGATCCGGCTGGCGACGAAGCGCCTCCTTGAGGATCTCCTCGGCCTGCGCCTCCCGACCGTAGGCGATGTAGACCTCCGCCTCGGCGATCGGATCGACTTCGGTCGAATGCACGTCCACGCCGCTGTCTTTCGTGCTCGAGCTGAACACGCTGCTGCTGGTGTCGACGTTCTGCCCACCCGTCGAGCCGAACAGCGAGTTGGTCGAGAAGCCTTCGGCCGCGATGAGGCTGTCCTCGAACTTCTCCACCTTGCGGCGGCGGCGCATCGCGTACCAGCCATAGCCGGCGCCGAGTGCCAGGATCGCGCCGAGCCCCGGGAGCATCAGCGGATTGGACATCAGATCGTCGACGAAACTCTGCTCGGCAGCCGGCCTGGACGCCGCGACGGGCGCAGGCTTGGCCTTGGGCGCTTCGGACGGTGCAGACGCTGCCGCGTCGGACTTGGCGGCATCGGCCGGTGCCTCCGCGGGTGCGGCGGCTGGCTTCGCTGGCGTCGAGTCCGCAGTCGCCGGAACGGCCGGCGCAGGTGTCGCCGCAGGCGCAACTGCCGGAGCCTGTGACACCGGCGCGACAGAATCGGCCTTTGCGATGGTGCCGGTCGCGGCTTTGCCCGCCGCCGCGCCTGCCTCGACCTGTATTTGCAGCTCCGCCAGCTGGCGATTCTTCAGCTCCAGCAGCCGTTGCAGATCACCGACATTCTTCTCGAGCTCGGCGACCCTCGACTCGGATTCGCGAAGCGCGGCATCGCGCGCCACGCCTTGCTCGGCGACCGCACCGGACTTCGACGTCGCGGTTCCGGTCGCACCCGCGCCGGTGCTTGCTGCGGCAGCGGCGGCGGGCGCTTCGGATTTCGACAAGCGCAACTGATCGCTGCTCGCCGTGGGCGCGCCCTTGTCTTCGACGCGGGCGGTGACGCTGCCGGCGACCGACTGACCGGCCTTGCCCGCCGGAACGGAACGCGCGCTCTCGGCGAGACGCGAGCGGTATTCGTTGAAGTCGCGCGTCTGCACGCGGACCTGCTCACGAGCCTGCGCCGCATCGATCGAAGACATCGCCTGTCGATCCGGCACCGACAGCGAAGCGCCGGCCTTGAGCTGATGGATGCTGCCGAAGAATGCGTCGGGGTTCGCCTGGTAAAGCGAGATCAGTACCTGGTCGAGCGACACGCCGTCGGGCCTGACCCTGGTGGCGATCCCGCTGAGCGTATCTCCCCGACTCACCTCGAGCGCCCCAGGAGCCTCAACGGGGCGCGGTGCGGGCATAGAGGCCTGCGAAGGCGTCGGGCGCGGCGCCGCGGGCGCCGTCGGCGGGACCGGCTTCGCCTGCACAGCGGGCGCCGGAGCGGCAGGCGCCGCAGCAGCGGGCGGGGCAGCGGCGGGCGCGGTGGCCGACGCAGGCGGTACCGCCGCCGTCACCAGTTGTCCCTGCCCACCGTCGACCACCTCGCGACCGGCGATTCGGAGCTCAGGCGGATCGAGCAGGAAGGTGTACTCGCGG
>JAHEDO010000100.1 GCA_024641185.1 Burkholderiaceae bacterium
GCTCGGCGCCTACCTGCGGTCGGCGACCGAGAACCCGCCGCTTGTCCAGGCTTTCGGGGTCAACGTGCCTCGGATGATCACATTGACCTATGGTTTCGGCGTCGGTCTGGCCGCGTTCGCCGGGGTGATGGCCGCGCCGATCTACTCGGTCAGCCCGCAGATGGGGGGAGACCTGATCATCGTCGTGTTCGCGGTGGTGGTGATCGGCGGCATGGGCTCGATCATGGGCTCGATCGTCACCGGGTTCGGCCTGGGACTGATCGAGGGCCTGACCAAGGTGTTCTATCCGGAGGCTTCGAACACCGTGATCTTCGTGGTCATGGCGATCGTGCTGCTCATGAAGCCCGCCGGCCTGTTCGGCACCGAGAAATAGGCACAACCGCGATGTCCACCCGAGCAGCCCAGCCTGCGCAATACGCCGCCGTCCGCAAAGGCGGCTTGCCGCGCCATCAGCTCATCGCCTTCGCACTGATGGCCGGGTTCTTCGTGCTGGCGCCGTTCGTCGTGTATCCGGTCTTCCTGATGAAGGTGATGTGCTTCGCGCTGTTCGCCTGCGCGTTCAACCTGCTCATCGGTTTCGGCGGATTGCTGTCATTCGGCCACGCGATGTTCCTGGGCACCGCGGGTTACGCGGCCGCGCATGCGGCCAAGGTCTGGGGGTTCACGCCGGAGCTCGCTGTGCTGT
Organism: Burkholderiaceae bacterium; assembly: GCA_024641185.1. Taxonomy (GTDB): domain Bacteria; phylum Pseudomonadota; class Gammaproteobacteria; order Burkholderiales; family Burkholderiaceae_E; genus Quisquiliibacterium. The sequence continues at coordinate 686 of JAHEDO010000100.1, forward strand.
TCGCCACCGCCTGCGCGGCGCTGCTCGGATGGGTCGCCGGCATGCTCGCGATACGCCGCCAGGGCATCTACTTCGCGATGATCACGCTGGCGCTCGCGCAGATGATGTTCTTCTTCTATCTGCAGGCGCCGTTCACCGGCGGCGAGGACGGGATCCAGGCGGTGCCCCGCGGGCGCCTGTTCGGGCTGGTCGACCTCGGTACGCCGGAAGCGATGTACCCCTTCGTGTTCGTGATCTTTCTCTTCGGCTTCCTGCTGATCTGGCGCATCGTCCACTCGCCGTTCGGTCAGATACTCAAGGCGATCCGCGAGAACGAGCCGCGCGCGATCTCGCTGGGCTACGACACCGACCGCTACAAGCTGATCGCCTTCGTCCTGTCGGGCGCGATTGCCGGAATGGCCGGCGGGACCAAGTCGCTGGTGTTCCAGCTCGCCTCGCTCACCGACGCGCACTGGTCGATGTCGGGCGAGGTGGTGCTGATGACGCTGCTGGGCGGCCTGGGCACGATCTTCGGGCCGGTGGTGGGCGCGGCGATCATCATCACGATGGAGAACTACCTCGCGCAACTGGGCGCCTGGGTGACCGTCGTGCAGGGCGTGATCTTCGTGATCTGCGTGCTCGCGTTCCGGCGCGGCGTGGTCGGCGAGATCGCCAACCTGATCAAGAAGCCGTTGTAGAGCGGCCGGTCGCGCCAGGCGAAAGACAGGCACGCCGCACGGGCAGGGGGCGAGCAGCGCCGGTCCGTTCCGCGGACGAAGTTCGACCAGCGCGGGGCGCCTCCGGTCAGTCCACCACCGTCTGGGACTGCTCACGCAGGTACTGCGGCAGGTACCAGAACGAACCAATCGCCTTGCCGGTCGTGCCGCTGCCCTTCCAGCCACCGAAGGGCTGGTAGCCGGGCCACGCGCCGGTCGTCGCCCCCTGGGGGCGGTTCACGTAGGTGACGCCGGCCTCGATGCGATCCAGGAAGCCGGGGATTTCGTCTTGGGCGCCGTAGAAACCGGCGGTGAGCCCGTAGTCGGAGCCGTTGGCGAGTGCGATCGCCTCTTCGACCGAATCGACCTCACCGACCAGCACCAGCGGGATGAACTTTTCGTCGCGCCACAGGCTGTAGTCGCGCGGCGCGGTGCCCACCGTCGGCGCGACGAACCAGCCGCGCGCGAGCGCGCCGTCGGTGAGGGTGCGCCCGCCGGTGAACACCTCGCCGTGACTCGCGAGGTTGGCGACGCACTTGCGGTAGCGCTCGTAGGCGGCCTCGTTGATCAGTGGCCCCATCCAGTTCTGTCGCTCGGCCGGGTTCCCGATCGAGATGGCCTCGGTCAGCGTGACCAGCCGCTCGCGCAGATCGGTCGCCACGTCGCGCTCGACGTAGACGCGCGAGCAGGCCGAGCACTTCTGTCCCTGCAGCCCGAAGGCCGAGCGAACGATGCCGGTGGCTGCCCGGTCCAGGTCCGCGTGGCGGCTGACGATGGTCGCGTTCTTGCCGCCCATCTCGGCGATGCATGGTCGCGGCCAGCGGCCCTGCGCGAACTTGCGCACGATGCCCATGCCGACATCGTAGGAGCCGGTGAAAGTCACCCCCGCGATTCTCGGATCGTCGACCAGCGCGTCGCCGACGACACCCCCGGGTCCGGTCAGGTAATTGAGCACGCCGCCCGGCACACCAGCGTCACGAAACGCGTCCATCAGCAGCGCGCCGCTCCAGGCGGTGTCGCTCGCCACCTTGAACACCACCGTATTGCCGGTCACCAGCGCCGCGCCGATCGGCCCGCCTGCCAGTGCAAACGGGAAGTTGAACGGGGCGATCACGGCCCAGGGGCCGTAGGGCCGGAGCATCGTGCGGTTGCGGCTGCGAAAACCTTCGAGCGGTTCGTCCGGCAACTGCCTGGCGAAGCCGTCATTGGCCTGCATCTGGTCGCAGTACCAGTAGATGAGATCGGCGGTCTCCTGAACCTCGCCCAGAGACTCCATCCTGTTCTTGCCGACCTCGAGCGCGACCGCGGCGGAGATGTCGTAAACGCGTTCCTCGATCAATGCCGCGGCGCGGCGCAGGATCTGCATCCGCTCCTGCCAAGGGGTCGCCGCCCAGCGCGGGAAGGCGTCCGCGGCGGCGGTGACCGCGTCCGCCGCTGCGGCGGCGTCGCCGAGCGGGAACTGCGCCAGCACCAGCCCGTGGTCGATCGGCGAGCGCACCTCGAAGGTGCGCTTCGCGTCCCGCGCCCGTCCGCCGATCCACATCGGATGCTCGCGCCCGAGCTGGGAGCGCACGCGATCGAGCGCGGCGTCGAAGCGCTCGTGCAATTGAGCCGGAGGATTGAACATCGTCGAATAGGTGAGCCTGAACTGGCCGTTCCGTTCCATGTCCGTCTCCTGGTTGGGCGATCCGCCTCCCGATGTTAATCGAGTGCAATTCGGAGAAGGTTCACGCCGGCGGATCTCGGCGCCTTGCATCGAGTCGCACAAGTCCGTATAAATGCGGTTCCGATCGGCGGAAAGCCGGCGGAAGCGAACAAGGAACAGCCCCGAGAGGGCTGCAAGAATGAGGCAAAGCTGCCCTGAAGGTCCGCAACGATCGGCCCTGAGCGGGTGGTGAAGGAGACGATTTTTGGCGGCTGGCGACGCACTTCTCAGTGTGCGCGGCATCACGGTGCGCTTCGGCGGCGTGGTCGCGCTCGACTCGGTCAGTTTCGATGTCCCGCACGGCGGCGTTTGCGGTCTGATCGGCCCCAACGGCGCCGGCAAGACGACGCTGTTCAACTGCCTCAGTCGTCTATATAGCTATCAGGAAGGCGACCTGCTCTTCGAGGGGCAGTCGCTCACGGCGACGCCGGTGCACCAGATCGCATCGCTCGGCATCGGCCGCACCTTCCAGAACCTCGCGATGTTCCGCACGATGAGCGTCGAGCGCAACGTGATGGTCGGCGCCCATTGCCGGTCGAGCGCCGGGTTCTTCGCGAGCGCGCTGAAGCTGCCGTCGGTGCGCCGCGAGGAAGAGAAGGTGCGCGGGCACGCCCGCGAGATCATGGACTACATCGGGCTCACCCCCTTCCGGGATCGCGCGGTGGGCGACCTGCCCTTCGGCATCCAGAAGCGCGTCGAGCTGGCGCGCGCGCTGGCCTCGGACCCCAAGCTGCTGCTGCTCGACGAGCCGGCGGCCGGCCTGAACCACGAGGAACTCGCGGGACTGGAGGACACGATTCGCGACATCCGGGACCGCCGCGGCGTCACCGTCCTGCTGGTCGAACATCACATGAGCCTGGTGATGGCGGTCTCCGACCACATCATCGCGCTGAACTTCGGGCGCAAGATCGCCGAGGGCACGCCGGCCGAGATCCAGGCGCACCCGGAAGTGATCGAGGCCTATCTGGGGACGCCCGCCCATGGCTAAAGTGCTCGAAGTCACCGGCCTGAACGCGTTCTACGGGACGACGCAGGCACTGTTCGGCATCGATTTCTCGCTCGAAGAGGGCAGCGTCACCGCGATCCTCGGCGCCAACGGCGCCGGCAAGACCACCACGCTGCGCGCGATCTGCCAGACGGTGCGCACGAGCGGCAGCATCAAGTTCGACGGCGGCGAGCTCGGCGGCAAACCGACCGAGAGCGTCGTGCGCTTGGGCGTCGCGCACGTGCCCGACGGTCGCGGCACCTTCACCGCGCTGACCACCGAGGAGAACCTGCGCCTGGGTGCGATCACACGGCGCGACAAGGCCGGGGTCGCGCACGACCTGGAGAGGATGTACGCGCGCTTCCCGCGGCTCAAGGAGCGTCGCCACCAGCAGGCCGGAACGCTGTCGGGAGGCGAGCAGCAGATGCTCGCGATCAGCCGCGCGCTGATGCTGCGCCCGCGCCTGCTGCTGCTCGACGAACCGTCGTTCGGCCTGGCGCCGCTGATCGTCGTCGAGATCTTTCGCATCATGCGGCAGATCAACGAGGAGGATAAGGTCAGCATGCTGCTGGTCGAGCAGAACGCCTCGATCGCGCTTGACCTGGCCCACGACGCGTACCTGCTCGAGACCGGCCGGGTAGCGATGTCGGGGCCCAGCGAAGTCATCAAGGGCGACGAGACGGTTCGGCGCGCCTACCTCGGTTACTGATCCGGCCAAGCAGAGGACGCATCGAATGGAAGGATTTCTCCACCAAGTCTTCGCGGGTCTGTCGACCGGCGGAATCTACGCGTCGGTGGCGCTGGCACTGGTCATGATCTACCACGCCACGCACCACCTGAATTTCGCGCAGGGCGAAATCGCGATGTTCAGCACCTTCATCGCCTGGGCGCTGATGCAGGCGGGCTGGCCCTACTGGGCGGCGTTCTTCGCGACGGTGGCCGCGTCGTTCGTCCTCGGGTTGCTGATCCAGCGGCTTCTGTTGCGGTCGTTCGAGGACGCGCCGGTGCTCACCAACGTCATCGTGTTCATCGGCCTGCTGGTGATCTTCAACTCGGTCGCGGGCTGGATCTTCGACTACACGATCAAGCCCTTTCCCAGCCCGTTTCCGACGGATGCCTGGTACGTGACCAAGTACTTCTCGGGCCACGAGATCGGCTCGGTCGGTGTGACCCTGTGCGTGCTGGCCTTGCTCTACTCGTTCTTCCGGTTCACCCCGATGGGGCTCGCGATGCGGGGCGCCGCGCAGAACCCGGACTCGGCGCGACTGGTAGGCATCCGCGTGTCGTGGATGCTCGGCATCGGCTGGGGGCTGGCGGCGGCGATCGGGTCGGTGGCGGGGATGATGGTCGCGCCGGTCGTCTTCCTCGATCCGAACATGATGTCCGGGATCCTGCTCTACGGCTTCGCGAGCGCGCTGCTGGGCGGTATCGACAATCCCTGGGGCGCGGTGGTCGGCGGATTCATCGTCGGCGTGCTCGAGAATCTGATGGGGGCCTATGTGATCGGGACCGAACTGAAGCTCGCCGTTGCATTGCTGCTGATCGTCGGCGTGCTGACCATCAAGCCTAGCGGCCTGTTCGGCCGGGTCGTGGTGACACGCGTATGAATGCCTCCGATCGCAAGTGGTTGCTCGTCGGCACCATCGTCCTGCTGGTGGCGCTGTGCGTCGTGCCGTTCATGGTCAAGAACTTCCGCGTCTTCCAGTTCAATCTCGTGCTGGTCTACGCGATCGCGATCCTGGGCCTGAACATCCTGACCGGTTTCAACGGCCAGTTTTCGCTCGGGCACGGGGCGTTCTACGCAATCGGCGCGTATACGGCGGCGATCATGATGGATCACTTCGGGGTTCCGTACTGGGCGACGCTGCCTGTGGCCGCGGTCATCTGCTTCGTGTTCGGACTGGTGATCGGCTTCCCGGCGCTGCGGCTCGCCGGACACTACCTGGCGCTCGCCACATTTGGGCTCGCGCTGTCGATCCCTCAGTTGCTGAAGTACAAGCTGATCGAGGAGTGGACCGGTGGCGTGCAGGGGATCGTGCTCACCAAGCCGGAAGTGCCGTTCCAGTTCGCGCTGTTCGGCCAGAAGCTGAGTTCGGACCGCTGGCTGTTCTTCGTCTCGCTCCTGGTAACGGTCATCATGTTCTGGATCGCACGCAATTTGCTTGCCGGGCGTGTCGGCCGGGCGCTGATCGCGATCCGCGACCATCCGATCGCCGCCGCTGCGATGGGCATCAACCTGCCCTACTTCAAGTCGATCACCTTCGGCGTGTCGGCGGGCTTCACCGGCGTCGCGGGGGCGCTGGGGGCGGTCGTCGTTGCGTTCGTAGCCCCGGACAGCTTCACCGTCTTCCTGTCGATCTCGTTCCTCGTCGGCCTGGTCGTCGGCGGGCTCGCGTCGATCCCCGGGGCGATCTTCGGCGCGATCTTCATCCAGTTCGTTCCGAACGTCGCCGACGAGCTCTCGAAGTCCGCGCCGTGGGCGCTCTACGGCGTCTTCCTGATCGCACTCATGTACCTGATGCCGACCGGCGTGATGGGGCTGATGAGGAAGCTCTGGGCCAGGCGCAGGCGCGCGCCGGCCGACGCCGAGACCGCAGGTCAACCCTGAGCGCGGACAATCGTTGACATACTTACGCACACATAACAGGAGGTAGACAGATGGACAAACGTCAGTTCAATATCGCCATTGCGGCGGTCGCGGCATCGCTGGTGGCGGCGCCGGCGCTCGCGCAGAAGAAGTACGATACCGGCGCGACCGATACCGAGATCAAGATCGGCAACATCATGCCGTACTCGGGCCCCGCGTCGGCCTACGGCACGATCGGCAAGGCGGCGTCAGCGTATTTCGACAAGATCAACGCCGAGGGCGGCATCAACGGCCGCAAGATCAAGTTCATTTCGCTGGACGACGGCTACAGCCCGCCGAAGACCGTCGAGCAGGCGCGCAAGCTCGTCGAGGAAGAAGAAGTGCTCTTCGTCTTCCAGTCGCTGGGCACGCCGACGAACTCGGCGATCCACAAGTACATGAACCAGAAGAAGGTGCCGCAGCTGTTCGTGGCAACCGGTGCGACCAAGTGGGGCGATCCGAAGCACTTCCCGTGGACGATGGGCTGGCAGCCGAATTACCAGGCCGAAGGCAGGATCTACGCGCAGCATCTGCTCGAGACCAAACCTGACGCAAAGATCGGCATCCTCTATCAGAACGACGACTACGGCAAGGACTACGTTCACGGCTTCGAAGACGGGCTGGGCGCCAAGGCGAAGACGATGATCGTCTCGAAGATCAGCTACGAGGTGACGGATCCGACGATCGACAGCCAGATGGTCACGCTGAAGGCCTCCGGCGCCGACGTCTTCTTCAACGTCACGACGCCGAAGTTCGCCGCGCAAGCGATCAAGAAGGCGGCCGAGATGGGCTGGAAGCCCGTGCACTACCTGAACAACGTGTCCGCCTCGGTGGGCTCGGTGTTGGTTCCGGCGGGACTCGACAACGCGGTCGACATCATCACCACGCAGTACATGAAGGACCCGACCGATCCGCAGTGGGCCAATGACCCGGGGTTCCTCGAGTTCAAGGCCTTCCTGGAGAAGTGGTACCCAGCCGGCAACATCAAGGACGGCAGCAACCTCACCGGCTACAACGGGGCGATGACCTTGGTTCAGGTGCTCAAGCAGTGCGGCGACAACCTGACGCGGGCGAACATCATGAAGCAGGCCGCCAGCCTCGACATCCCTTCGCTTCCGATGCTGAACCCAGGGATCAACATCAAGACCTCTGCGGACGACTTCTTCCCGATCGAGCGTGAGCAGTTGGTGAAGTTCGACGGCAAGGCGTGGGTGAAGTTCGGCAAGGTTTACGGCCGATAAGAATGCCATCGATCATCGCTGCTGCGGCCCGGTGATCGGCTGCAGCCTGGACGGGCCCGCCATGCGGGCCCGTCTTGTCTTGCGGCAGCTAGTTCGCGTCGCGGCAGCGTGATATTGGGTGCGTTGCACCGCAGCATCGGAGGGAAGCTTCGACGAAGCAGAGAACGCACCGCTCACGACGGCGCCGCTCCGGGCGACCTGTGCCGTATTTCCGATCATCTTCATGTACCTTATGCGGACCGGGGTAATGGGTCCGCCGCACAGGGTTGGGTCGAAACTCTCAGAGGCGCCGACCATGGCCGGGCATCAGGGCCGGGCGCCGGCGATCATTGACAGCACGAAACCAACATCAGGAGACAGACAGATGGACAAACATCAATTCTGCTTCGCCGTCGCGGCGGTCACCGCATCGCTGGTCGCGGCACCGGCGCTTGCGCAGAAGAAGTACGATCCGGGCGCGAGCGACACCGAGATCAAGATCGGCAACATCATGCCGTACTCGGGCCCCGCGTCGGCCTACGGCACGATCGGCAAGGTCGAGGCAGCATATTTCAACAAGGTCAACGCCGAGGGCGGCATCAACGGCCGCAAGATCAAGTTCGTGTCGCTGGACGACGGCTACAGCCCGCCGAAGACCGTCGAGCAGGCACGCAAGCTCGTCGAGGAAGAAGAGGTGCTCCTCATCTTCAATTCGCTGGGCACGCCGACGAACTCGGCGATTCACAAGTACATGAACCAGAAGAAGGTGCCGCAGCTGTTCGTGGCGACCGGTGCGACGAAGTGGGGTGACCCGCAGCACTTCCCCTGGACGATGGGCTGGCAGCCGAACTACCAGGCCGAGGGCAAGATCTACGCGTTGCACCTGCTCGACACCAAGCCCGATGGCAAGGTCGGCATTCTCTTCCAGAACGACGACTACGGTAAGGACTACGTCAAGGGCTTCGAGGACGGCTTGGGCGACAAGGCCAAGACGATGATCGTGGCCAAGGTGAGCTACGAGACCAGCGATCCGACGATTGACAGCCAGATGGTCACGCTGAAGGCGTCGGGCGCTGATGTTTTCTTCAACGTCACGACGCCGAAGTTCGCGGCACAGGCGATCAAGAAAGCGGCAGAGATCGGCTGGAAGCCGCTGCACTACTTGAACAACGTGTCCGGGTCCGTAGGCTCGGTGCTCACGCCGGCCGGCCTGGAGAATTCGGTTGGTATCATCACGACCCAGTACGCCAAGGACCCGACCGATCCGCAGTGGGCGGACGATCAGGGCTACAAGGAATGGAAGGCGTTCATGGACAAGTACTATCCGGACGGCAATCTGAAGGACGCCTCCAATGTGTTCGGCTACGGTGTTGCGCAGACGATGGTCGAGGTCCTCAAGCGATGTGGCGACAATCTCACTCGGGCGAATGTGATGAAACAGGCCGCGAGCCTGGACATTACGCTCCCGATGCTGTTGCCCGGCGTCAACATCAAGACATCCGCGGATGATTTCTACCCGATCGAGCGCGAGCAGCTGATCAGGTTCAACGGCAAGAGCTACGACCGGTTCGGCAAGGTGTACGGTCGCTGAGGGCGGTCTTCGACCACCGCAGCCCGCCGTGCGGGTTGTATCGCTGACGGGCCTGCATCGCGGGCCCGTCTTTCTTGGTGAATGTCTTCGTTGAATCGACGGACCGCGCGAGGGCATGCGCCGGGTCGGCTACAGCGCGCAGTCCGTGACCACAAGGGGCTTCGATGTGAACCACGCGCAACTCGACGACCCGCACGTCTTCATCCCCGACCTGCTCGCCAATCACGCGCGCTTCCAGCCGCACAAGGATGCCGTGATCTGCGGTGCCGTGCGCCGCAGCTGGGGCGAGTTCGACGGCAACATCAGCCGGGTGGCGAACGCGCTGGTCGCCGCCGGCATCGGGCGTGGCGACCGTGTCGCGGTGCTGATGGGCAATCGCGTCGAGATGCTCGAGGTGCTCTTTGGCGTCGTGCGCGCGGGAGCGTGCGCGGTGCCGCTCTCGGGGCTGTTGACCGGCGAGCAGCTCGCCGCGCTGATCGCCGACAGCGGCGCGGTCGGCGCGTTCGCGACCGGTGAATTCCGTCAGAAGCTCGACCCGGTGCGAACCGGGCTGACCAGGTTGCGCGCGGACCTGATGATCGCGATCGACACTGACACTGACGGTGACGGTGACGGTGACGGTGACGGTGCCGATGTCGGCGTTTCCGACTGGCGCGAATTCGCCGAATTCATCGACGGTGCCTCCGACACGCAACCGCGCGTGCGCTACGAACTCACCGACGACTTCAACATCATCTACAGCTCGGGCACCACCGGGCTGCCCAAGGGCATCGTCCAGACCCACCGCGCGCGACTGCACTGGGCGTTCTCCAACGCGATCGAGATGGGCTTCACCGACACGAGCCGGGCGCTGACGACGACGTCGCTGTACTCGAACGGCACCTGGCTGATGATGCTGCCGGTGCTGTTCGCCGGGGGTACGCTGGTCGCGATGCCCGGGTTCGATCCGAAGCGATTCCTCGAGCTCGTCGAGCGCGAGCGCGTGACGCACACCTTCATGGTTCCCGCGCAGTTCATCGCGGTGCTCGCCGAGCCCGCGATCGGCGCCGCCGACACGTCGAGCCTGCGCACGATCCTGTGCGCCGGCTCGCCATTGCGCAGAGACACCAAGCGCGAAGTGATCCGGCGCTTCGGCAACAAACTGATCGAACTTTACGGTTTCTCGGAGGGTTTCGCGACGATGCTCAAGCCGCACCACCCGGAGTCCAAGTTCGACACGGTCGGCACGCCGGTGCTCGGCTTCGAGATCCGGATCCTCGACGACGACGGCAACGAACTGCCGCGCGGAGCGGTCGGCGAGATCGCCGGCTACGGCGCGGGGCTGATGAAGGGCTACAACAACCGGCCCAAGGCGACGCCCAGCATTACGCCGATCGGCAGGCCGTCGGCTTCGTGCTCCAATGGC
>JAHEDO010000101.1 GCA_024641185.1 Burkholderiaceae bacterium
GGCTGGCGCGTCGGGAACGCTGCTCTTCTCCGACGACCCGACTTCCGCCTGGCAGGCCGGAACCTCGCCGCTGGCAGCCGACCTGCGCGGTGTGCATTTCGGTGCAAACGGCTTTTCGGTGGTGGGCGACGGCGGCGCGACCTTGTGGAGCGCTGACGGCGCCACGTTCGGCGCGGCCGCGACGCCCGCCAGCGTCGATCTTCGCGCCGTCGGGTTCGGCAGTCAGTTCGTCGCAGTCGGCGCCGCGGGCGCCGTCTTCAACAGCGCCGACGGAATCACCTGGGTTGCCGCGAGTTCGGGCAGCACAGCCGACCTCATCGGACTCGCCTTCGGGTCGTACCGGTTCTCCGCGGTAGGCGCATCGGGCACGAATCTCACCGCGTTCTGAATCTGCACGCCGCCGCGGCCGGGCGCGGCGCGAAAAAGTGCGCGGGCCGCGTTGCGCGCCCAACGCCCCGCGCTGAGGAGGATTGCCAATGCGCGCGGATGTCGCCATCGTCGGCTACGGTCGTACACCGTACAGCCGGGTCAAGCCGGGCGAGCCGGTGCTCACCGTCGACGAGTACATCGCCTGGGCCGCCGATCTGGCGCTGCGCAAGGCCGGGATGTCGAAGAACGACTTCGACGGCCAGGGGCTGGGTGTATCCCACGCCGAGGTCGCGCATACCGTCAACTGGTCCGCCGCGACCGCCGAGAACCTGGGCATCAGCCCCCAGGTGCTGCTGCGTGCCGACCAGGGAGGCGCGTCGGCTGCCGCCATGCTGATCCGCGCCGCGGCGATGATCCGCGCCGGCGTCGTCGACCGCGTGCTCGTGGTCGGAGCCGACACGCCATTGAGCATTCCGTCCGTCGCACCCGGCCTGCCGCTGTCGCCCGAAAGAACGCGCGGCGTGTACTGGGACTTCCAGGGGCCCTTCGGAGTGATGGGCGCGACCAGTCAGTTCGCGCTGATCCAGAACCGCTACATGCACCAGTACCGGCTTGCGCCCGAGCAGCTGGGCAAGATCGCCGTCACCACACGCTACCACGCGTCGCTCAACCCCGGCGCGATCTACCGCAAACCCTTCACATTGCAGGACTACCTGAGCTCACGCGTCCTGTCGGACCCCATCCGCCTGCTCGACTGCGTGCCGATCGTCAACGGCGGCCTGGCCTACATCGTCACCTCCGCGAAGACGGCCCGCACGCTCACCGACCGGCCGGTGTACCTGCTCGGCGCCGGCGAGGCCAACAACTACTACCACGGCTCGCGATCGCTGCCCGACGTCACCTACACCGGCTTCGTGCAGGCCGCGCCGCAGGCGATGAAGATGGCCGGCGTGACGCACAGCGACATCGACTTCCTCGAGCCCTACGACGACTACCCGTTTGTCGCGCTGATGACGATCGAAGACTACGGTTTCTGCCGCAAGGGTGAAGGCGGCCGCTTCGTGGAGGAGCGCAACCTGCAGTTCGACGGGGATTTCCCGCTGTCCACCGACGGCGGCCAGCTCTCCGGCGGCCAGCCCGGCGGCGCGATCGGCGGCTTCATGCCGCTGGTGGAGGCGGTCACACAGCTGCGCGGCGAGGCCGGCGCGCGCCAGGTCGCAAACGCGACCATCGGCGCGGCGTGCGGATTCGGCGGCATCCCCTACGGACGGCCCGGCCGCAGCTGCGTCTCCCTGATTCTCGGAACGGAGCCCTGAACCATGTCAGACCAATCGCCAGGCAAGCCGCTGCCCGACATCACCGATCTGACGCGGCCGTTCTGGACGGCAGCAAAGAACCGCAGACTGGTCCTGCAGAAGTGCGCGGACTGCGCGACCTTCAACTTCCACCCGAAGCCGTGGTGCGTCGAGTGCGGCAGTCGCGAACTCGCCTGGACCGACGCAAAGCCGTTCGGCACGGTCTACGCATACACGATCAGCCGTGCGGTGGCGATGAACTACCCGGGGTGGGAGGCGGACCTGCCCGTGCTGATGTGCCTGATCGACCTGGACGACGGTGCCCGCATGTACGGCCAGGTCACCGACTGCACGCCCGAGCGCCTTCGCGTCGGAATGCGCGTCGAGGTGCACTTCGAAGACATCAGCGACGAGGCCGCCATCCCAAAGTTCCGGCCGCTCGACGCGCGCGGCTGAACTCTGCCGCAACGCGGGTCGGCGGCGCATCATCGGCGCATCATGGCGCGTCATGGCGCGTCATCGGCGCGGCTACGCGCTGCCGACGCGCGCGCCCGTCCGCCTGCCCGCACCCGCCCCGTCCGAACAACGCGCCCGGACCGTTCCGTTTATCGACCCGGTCGCCACTGCCTCGGGCACCGGCGCATCACGTGAACGCCAACAATCGGGCGCTTCGGTGATACCTTTGCATTTCGCCAAATATAAGGCACGACAACAGAGGAGACCACGATGACCATGACACTGCTGCGCTCTTCGGCGTCCATCGCCGTACTCGCATTGACCGTCGGCACTGCGCTGGCGGCCGAACCGAAGCTTCCCGAAAGCATTTCGTGGACCGCCTACGGGACGACCTCGTCCGGCTACGCCCAGTCGGTCGGCCTGGGCAAGATGCTCAAGGAGAAGTACAACGCCGACCTGCGCATCATTCCCGGCAAGAACGACGTTTCTCGGATGGTTCCCCTGAAGGCCGGCCAGACGCCGATCTGCGCCTGCGGCATCGCCGTCTACTTCGCGCAGGAAGGCGTGCTGATGTTCGCGGCCAAGGACTGGGGGCCGATGCAGGTGTACAACCTGTTCAGCAACGTCGGGCGCAACGGCCAGCAGCTGATGACCGCGGCCGATGCCAACATCAAGACACCGGCCGACCTGAAGGGCAAGCGCGTCACCTGGGTGAAGGGCGCCGACGCGCTGAACCAGAACGCGACTGCGATGCTCGCGTTCGGCGGACTGACCTGGAACGACGTCCAGAAGGTGGAGGTTCCTGGCTGGGGCCAGTCGATCCAGGCGGTGATCAACGGGCAGGCCGACGCCGCCCACGGAAGCACGATCTCCAGTGCCTATGCCCAACTCGCCTCCTCGCCGCGTGGCCTGTGGTTCCCGCCGCTGCCGCACGCCGACAAGGCCGCCTGGGAGCGCGCCCGTGCCGTCGCCCCCTGGTGGTCGCCCAGCATGGTCACCGCGATGACCAAGGGCGCGAAGAACGACGGGCCATTCGAAGGCAGCAACTATCCGTACCCGATCTTCGTCGCCAGCAAGGACATCTCCGACGACCTGGCCTACGGCCTGACCAAGGCGGTGATGGAGAACTACGAGTCGTTCAAGGAGAGCGGCCCGGGGATGGACGGGTATAAGCTGGAGAACCAGAACTTCGACTACATCTTCCCGTACCACCCGGCCGCCATCCGGTACTTCAAGGAGAAGGGCGTCTGGACCGCCGAGCACGAAAAGCACAACGAGGCGATCCTGAAGCGCCAGGGAGTGCTCGCGGCGGCCTGGAAGACGATGCAGGCCAAGAACGTGGCCGACGACCAGTTCGCCGGCGAGTGGCTGAAAGTGCGCGCGGCGGCGCTCAAGGCGGCCGGCATGCCGGTCATCTTCGAGTAGGCTGATTCCCGCTGAAGGTGGATCAGGGCCGGCCTCGCGCCGGCCCTTTTTTCCCGCTTGAGCACCTGACACGGAGCGAGCCCTCGTGACAATCCTGGACGTGACTGCAGGCGAGAAGGCGGCCGAAGCCGTCGAACTGAAGCGCCACCGAACCAATTCCCCGTTCATCCGGGTGTGCCTGCTCGTCGGCGCGGTGGGATCGATGTTCCTGTCCGCGTACATGATCTTCGGCCTGGGCAACGTGTTCGGCACGTATGTCCCGCTCGAGACCGAGTACTTCTACGCGATGCTGGCGCTGCTGATCCCGCTGGTGTTCCTGATCTTCCCGCTCACCGAAGCCTCCGGCGGTCGCCTTCCCTGGTACGACCGCCTGCTGGCACTGATCGCGTTCGCGATTCCGGCCTACTTCGCCTTGAAGGGCGACGCCATACTGCAGAAGGGCTGGGAGTACACGGCGCCTGCTTACGCGTTGGCGCTCGCCTTCGTCTACTGGGCGCTGATCCTCGAGGCGCTGCGCCGCGCGGGCGGGACGGCGATCTTCGTGATCTCGGCGGTGATCTCCGTCTACCCGGTGTTCTCGCATCTCGCGCCGGGCGTGCTCAAGGGCCAGGAAGTGCCCGCCACGGTGACTGCGGGATTCCACATCTTCGGCACCGAGAGCATGCTCGGCATCCCGATGAACGCGTTCGCGAACCTGGTCGTCGGCTTTCTCGTCTTCGGCGTGGCGCTGCAGTACACCGGCGGCGGCGCGTTCTTCCTGAACCTCGCGTTCTCGCTGCTCGGCAAGCGGCGCGGCGGCCCGGCCAAGGTGGCGATCTTCGCGTCCGGCCTGATGGGTTCGATGTCCGGCAGCGTGATCACCAACGTGCTGACCACCGGCGTGATGTCGATTCCCGCGATGAAGCGCGTCGGCTTCCGGCCGACATACGCGGCCGGCGTCGAGGCCTGCGCCTCGACCGGCGGCGTGCTGATGCCCCCGGTCATGGGCGCGACAGCCTTCGTGATGGCGACTTTTCTCGAGATCGGCTATGCCGAGATCGTCGTCGCTGCGGCCTTTCCGTCGCTGCTGTACTACCTCGGACTGTTCCTGCAGATCGACGCGTACTCGGCGCGGTTCGGCCTCAAGGGCCTGCCGGCGGACGAACTGCCGCCGGTCATGCAGGTGCTGCGCGACGGCTGGTACTACGTGTTCAGCTTCGCGATGCTGATCGTCATGCTGCTCCACCTGCAGCGCGAGGCGCAGGCACCGTACTACGCGACCGCGGTGCTGCTGGTGATCAACCAGTTCTCGAAGCATCGCTGGAACATGAAGCGCCTGCTGGACTTCGGCGACGGCGTCGGGCGGTTGTTCGCGGAACTCGCGGCGGTGCTCGCCGGTGTCGGCCTGATCATCGGCGCACTGACGCTCACCGGCAAGGTCGGCAGCCTCACCTACGAACTGGTGCGCCTGGCCGGCGACTCGGTGATCATGCTGCTCGTGATGGCGGCGGTGACCAGTTTCATCCTCGGCATCGGCATGACGGTGACCGCCGCCTATCTCTTCCTGGCGGTGACGATCGGCCCCGCGCTCGTGCAAGCGGGCCTGGACAAGCTCGCGGTCCACCTGTTCCTGATGTACTGGGGCATGATCTCGTTCATCACGCCGCCGGTCGCCATCGGCGCATACGCCGCCGCATCGATCGCGCAATGCAACCCGATGAAGACCGGATTCGAGGCGATGCGGCTCGGCAGCATCATCTACTTCGTGCCGTTCTTCTTCGTGCTGAACCCGGCGCTGATCGGGCGCGGCCCGATCGGCGAGGTCATGCTCGTGCTGTTTACCGCCGTCGTCGGCATCTGGCTGATCGCCAGCGGACTGCAGGGCTATCTATACGGCGTCGGATCGCTGGACGGCGGGCCTGCCGCGATCCCGGGCCGCGTGCTGCTGGTCGTGGGCGGTATCATCCTCGCGCTGCCGGCCAACGAGAAGATCATTCCGTACTCGCACACCGAGATCAATTCCCTGGCGATCGCGGTGACCGCACTGGGCGTGGCGATGTGCTGGTTCGGCCGGCGAAGACCGGGAATGGCTGCCCCGGTGGTGACGATCTGACCTGAAGCGGCCGGCCCCGCGCTCACGATGAAGATCGCCACCTGGAACGTCAACTCCCTGAAGGTGCGCCTGCCGCAGGTGCTCGACTGGCTCGAGCGCACGCAGGCCGACGCGCTCTGCCTGCAGGAGACCAAGCTCACCGACGAGCGCTTCCCCGTCGAGCCGCTGGCGCAGGCCGGCTACCAGGCGGCCTTCGCCGGGCAGCCGACGTACAACGGCGTGGCGATCCTGACGCGCAGCGCGAGCGTCGGGGCGCCCGCCGACGTGCAGGTCGGCAACCCGCTCTACCCGGACGAGCAGAAGCGCCTGATCAGCGCGACGGTCGCAGGCGTGCGGCTGGTCTGCGCGTACGTGCCCAACGGTCAGTCGGTCGATTCGGACAAGTACCGCTACAAGCTGGACTGGATCGACGCATTGCTGCGCTGGCTCGAGCCCCAGACGACCGACGGATCGATCCCGCTCGCGCTGCTCGGCGACTTCAACATCGCGCCGGAAGATCGCGACGTGCACGACCCCAAATCGTGGGAAGGCCAGGTGCTCTTCTCCGAGCCCGAGCGCGAGCGCTTCCGGGCGCTGCAGCGCCTCGGGCTCGTCGACGCGTTCCGACTGTTCGAGCAGTCCGAGAAGTCCTACACCTGGTGGGACTACCGGCAGATGGCGTTTCGCCGGAACATGGGGCTGCGCATCGATCACATCCTGGTCACGCCGTCGCTGCGCGACCGCGTGACCGCGTGCACGATCGATCGAGAAATGCGAAAGCGCGAACAACCGTCGGACCACGCGCCGGTGGTCGTCGAGATCTCCTGACCGGGCGCTCGAGATACGGCGTCAGCCGTCGTCGTCCTCGAGCTTCAGGTCCTGGATCTTGCGCGTGATCGTGTTGCGGCCGATGCCGAGCCGAAGCGCCGCGTCGATGCGCCGTCCGCGCGTGTGGCGCAACGCGGTGCGAATGACGACGCCCTCGAACTCGCGGGTGAGGCTGTCCATCAGCCTGCTCTCGCCGTTGGCGCGCTCCTCGCTGGGCTGCGCCGCGAGCAGAGCGGAGACTTCGCGCTCGAGCAGCGCCCTCCAGCCGTTGCCGGTGGCGCCGACCGCCGGCGCGACGCCGCCAGCCGCGTATGTCGTGGCCGACGCCGAAGCCTGCGCCGGTTCGGGCAATGGGCGCACGGTCCCGGTGCCCGCGCTCGGCAACGGCGCGCCCGCCATGCCCCCCGTGGGCTCATGCCCGGTATCGCCCTGCCGCAGTCCGGCCGGCATCGCATCACCCGAGGCGGCGGCCTGAGCCGCCTCGCGGACCTCGGGCGGAAGGTCCTTGAGGCCAACGGTCTGCGACGGCGCCATCACCGTCAGCCAGTGGCAGACGTTCTCGAGCTGGCGAACGTTGCCGGGCCACGGGAAGGTGCCCAGCGCCGCGATCGCCTCTTCGGTCAGACGCTTCGGCTCGACACCGAGCTCGCGCGCACTGCGCTGCAGAAAGTGTCGCGCCAGCACGCCTATGTCCTCGGTGCGCTCGCTCAGCGCCGGCAATCGCAGCCGGATCACGTTGAGCCGATGGAACAGGTCCTCGCGAAACAGCCCCCTGCGCACCCGTTCCTCCAGGTCCTGGTGCGTGGCCGCGATGACGCGCACGTTCGCACGCAAGGGCTGGTGGCCGCCGACCCGATAGAACTGTCCGTCGGCGAGCACGCGCAGCAGGCGCGTCTGCAGATCGGGCGGCATGTCGCCGATTTCGTCCAGGAACAGCGTGCCGCCCTCGGCCTGCTCGAAGCGGCCGCGCCGCAGCTGCTGCGCGCCGGTGAAGGCGCCGCGCTCGTGCCCGAACAGCTCGGACTCCAGCAGGTCGCGCGGGATCGCGGCGGTGTTCAGCGCGACGAAGGTCTGTCCCGCGCGCGGACTGTGGTCGTGAAGCGCGCGCGCCACCAGTTCCTTGCCGGTGCCCGACTCGCCAGTGATCAGCACCGTCACGCTCGAGTGCGACAGGCGCCCGATCGCACGGAACACCTCCTGCATCGCGGGCGCCTTGCCCAGGATCTCGAGCTGCGCCTCGGCGACGTCCTCGACCTCCGGTTCCGGTCCACCCTCCTGCACCGCGCGGCGGATCAGCTCGACCGCCTTGGGCAGATCGAAGGGCTTCGGCAGGTACTCGAAGGCGCCGCCCTGGAATGCCGACACCGCGCTCTCCAGGTCGGAGAACGCCGTCATGATGATCACCGGCAGCTGAGGCTTGAGTTCCTTGACCCGCTGCAGCAGTTCGATGCCGCTCTCGCCCGGCATCCGGATGTCGCTGACGAGCACGCGCGGCGTGCCGTCCTCGAGCGCACGCAGACACTCGCGCGCCGAGCCGAAGGCCCTGACGTCGAAGCCCTCGCGCGACAGCGCTCGCTCCAGCACCCACCGAATCGACTGGTCATCGTCAACGATCCATACCGAATTCATCGTCTCCGCTCTCGTTCTTGGTTCGTCGTGACTCCCGGTCCGCGCCACCGCCCGTTCGGCGCCCTCTACTGGAAGGGAAGCAGGATCCTGAAGTCTGTGCGGCCAGGCCGGCTCTCGCATTCGATGATGCCTCCATGCTGATGCACGAAACTCTGTGCGAGCGAGAGACCCAGACCGCTCCCGCCCTCGCGGCCCGAGATCAGGGGAAAGAAGATCCGGTCGCGGATCCCGTCCGGTATACCCGGGCCGTTGTCGATTACATGCAAATCCAGTGCCAGCTTGTGCCGCTTCTTGGCGATCGTCACCTGTCTGGCGATCCGCGTGCGCAGCAGGATGCGGCCCTGCCCGTGCAGCGCCTGCGCCGCGTTGCGCACTAGGTTCAGCACCACCTGGATCAACTGCTCCTTGTCGCCGCGCAGCGCCGGCAGGCTCGCGTCGTAGTCGCGCTCGATGACCAGCGCGTGCGGATATTCGGCCGCCACCACCGAGCGCACGCGCTCGCAGACCTCGTGGACATTGACGTCGGCCACTGTGCGCGCGTGCCGGTGCGGCTCGAGCAGCCTGTCGACCAGCGCCTGCAGCCGGTCGGCCTCCTTGATGATCACCTGCGTGTACTCGTGCAGCCAGGGCGCGTCGAGCTCGCTTTCGAGCAGCTGCGCCGCGCCCCGGATCCCGCCCAGCGGATTCTTGATCTCGTGGGCGAGGTTTCGCACGATCTCGCGATTGGCCTGGGCCGAGTCGAGGAACCGGTCCTCCCGCTCGTGGCGCAGGCGCAGATCGATCTCCCTGAACTCCAGCAGCAGCGCGCCCAGCGGCGATTCGAGCACGACCGCGGTGCTGTTCAGCGACAGGGGCCCGCGTGCGGTGCGCTCGAGCACCAGTTCCTGGCGCTTCTGACCGAAGGCGTTGTTGCAGGCTTCCTCGACCAGCGCATCGATCACGCCGCCGTTGGCGAACAGCCGCGCGAACGATTGTCCCACCAGCGCGCGCGACGACAGGTCGAAGAGCTGCTCGGCCGCCTGGTTGATGAACACGACATTGCCGTCGGCGTCGAGCACGACGACGCCCAGTGCGAGGAGATCGAGCCCGGCCAGCAGCGACTCCGGCTGCCGGCGCCGGTCGACGCCGCCGGGCAGCTTGGCGTTCAAGACAGTGCTCCGTTCGCGCCGCCGCGCGGCGCGTACCGGGTCAGTCGCGGATCGAGGCGAGTTCGCGCTGGATGGAGGCCAGGTTGGACTCCGATCGCGCGATGTCCTCCTTCAGGCGCTGCACGCGATCCAGGTACTTCTGATAGTTGCGCTCGTTGCCCTGGCGCTCCGGCTCGCCGTTGTTGAACTCCTTGCGAAGCTCGGCAAGCTTGGTTTCTTCCTTGCGCTGCTCGTCCTCGAGGATGCGCTTGCGGTCGCTGTCGCGCGACTTCTGCGTGGCCGGATCCACATGCGGAAATCCGTCCGCCGCCGCGGATTTCGCGGCCGCTGCGCCCGGTTTGGTCCCCGCCGCATCGCCTGCGGACGACGATCCGCTGCTCTTGCCCGCGCGTGCCGGCAGCTTGGGCGCCGGGATCGTCGTGATCGGGGAGATCTCGATCGCCTTGCAGCTTCGCCCGGGCTGATTGGCGACCGGCGAGTTGCTGTACTCGACCACTCCGTCGGCACCCTGGCACCGGTAGATCTGGGCCTGCTGCGTCGTCGAGGTCTGCGCCTGGACCGGTGCCACGAGGACCGCCGAGACGGCGAACACGATCGCCAGGCGAGGGAATCTGTTCTCGAAATCGATGTCTGAAGGCATTCGCTGAGAAGGGAAAGCAGTTCATCCGACTATAACTCTTTCCGCCGCCCGGCGCGTCGACCGGTTGTCCGAACTCGCGCTCCGTCCCGCGGACCGCAGCAGCGAAAAGGGGCCGGTCGCCCGGCCCCCTCACAGCGGCGCACGCGCAGCACGGGGCTGCGCTCCACGCTCACGCCGAGTAGTACATGTCGAACTCGACCGGGTGGGTGGTCATGCGGAAGCGCGTGACCTCCTCCATCTTCAGACCGATGTACGCGTCGATCATGTCGTTGTCGAACACCCCGCCGCGGGTCAGGAACTCGCGATCCTTGTCCAGGTTCTCGAGCGCCTGGTCGAGCGACGAGCACACGGTCGGGATCTTCTTGCCCTCTTCAGGCGGCAGGTCGTACAGGTTCTTATCGGCGGCCTCGCCCGGGTGGATCTTGTTCTGCACGCCGTCCATGCCGGCCATCATCAGCGCGGTGAACGCCAGGTAGGGGTTGGCTGTCGGATCCGGGAAGCGGACCTCGATGCGGCGCGCCTTCGGATTGCTCACGTGCGGGATCCGGATCGACGCCGAACGGTTGCGCGCCGAGTACGCGAGCATGACCGGGGCCTCGAAGCCGGGAACCAGCCGCTTGTACGAGTTCGTGCCCGGGTTCGTGATCGCGTTGATCGCACGGGCGTGCTTGATGATGCCGCCGATGTAGTACAGCGCGAAGTCCGACAGACCGGCGTACTTGTCGCCGGCGAACAGGTTGTTGCCGTCCTTCCAGATCGACTGGTGCACGTGCATGCCGGAGCCGTTGTCGCCGACGACCGGCTTGGGCATGAAGGTGGCCGTCTTGCCGTAGCTGTGCGCGACGTTGTGGATCACGTACTTCATGATCTGCAGCCAGTCGGCGCGCTGCACCAGCGTCGAGAACTTGGTGCCGATCTCGCACTGGCCGGGGCCCGCGACCTCGTGGTGGTGCACCTCGACCGGCACGCCCATCTGCTCGAGCAGCAGACACATCTCGGAG